>CAJQMN010000120.1 GCA_905479435.1 uncultured Flavobacteriaceae bacterium
GATGAGATTGGATGGTTTTTTAAGCACATCCAAGAAATCCAAAATAAACTAGAAAGATTTAAAGCAAATTAAATGATTAAAAAAAGAAAACCTAAAAGTAAAAATTATTTTACTCAAGAGACAGAGGACTCTATTGTACTATATAATGCATCTATAGATTCAGAGTTTAAATCTAAAATATATAAGGAAAAGATTCATTACGCATTCTTTAAACTTACAGAGAATATAATCCACACTTTTAAGTTTTACCATACTGAGGTAGAGGAGTTAGAGCATCTACAACATGAAATAATAGTTTTCCTATTATCTAAAATCCATTTATTTGACCCCAGTAGAGGTGCTAAAGCATACTCTTATTTTGGTACCATTGTAAAAAGATGGTTAATATTATATACTACTAAAAACTACAATACTAAAATCAAAAAAGTAGATATTGATGTATTAGTACAAGATAACTCACCTCACTCATATGATATGGATGATATAGGTGGAGAAACTGTAGATGATTTAAGTAAATACATAGATATATTTGTTAATCATGTTACCGAAAATATTTATGAGTTATTTCCTAAAAAGAATGACGCTCAGATAGCTGATGCGGTTTTAGAGTTATTTAGAAAGAGAGATACAATAGATGTATTCAATAAAAAGGCACTTTATATCTACATTCGTGAGATAGTTGACGTTAAAACTCCTAAAATTACCAAAGTAGCAGATAAACTACACAATATATTTAAAAGTAAATACTATTTTTATTTAGAAAACGGACATTGTAAATTTTAAACTTACACTTTTCCCATATTTATAACTAAAAACAATATTATGAGTGGTTTGAACAGTGTCGTTTTTGGGAAAAAGAAATTTTCTGATATATTAAATGAAATTTACAATAATCAAAAGAAAAAAGAAGACCAAATATCAGGTCTAATATCAGAACTTAAACCTCTAGTACAAGATATTGGAGACGCTACCCTCATAGTACCGCTTATTAAAGAATATTTAGAAATTGGCGTTAGGAACGATGAACAACTCATTAAAATGGCTACTATAGTACAGCGTGTGATTAATAATAGTAGCAACGAAGATTCAATGGGTATTACCGATTCTGAAAAAGAAGAACTATTAGCTGAACTTGATAAGTTGAATACTAATCTATCAACTAAGGACTAATAATGGATAAGGTTGGAATATCATATTTAAGTAGGAATTCTAACACTGTTGGTAATACTGAGGAGTTAGGTATTTTAAATGATAAGATGGTAACCGCTAGAGTAGTGGATATTTCTCTTAATAGTAACTCTCAGTTATTTAATCAAACAGGACAGTGGGGAGGAATAGGAACTATTCAATATCAACTAGTATCGACACCTACCTCACCAATAGTTTCAAACCAATCATTATCCAGTAATTTAGCAAAACCTTTATTTCCTCAATTTAAGAACTATCCATTAGTTAATGAGCTAGTAATATTATTTAGATTACCTACAACAGGTGATTCTCAGGCAACAGGAACATATAACTATTATTATTTAAACTCTATAGGTATCTGGAATCATCCAGAACAAAATGGCATTCCTAATGTTTATTCTACTAATACAACTGAATCACCCTCACAAAATAAAAGTAATGATTCTATTGAGTTAGGTAATATACAACAACCTAGTGGTACTTCATTTCAATTGGATTTAAATGGTAATAGCGGAGGAGATTTTATAGAAAAGGGAAATATTAGACCTATTCTTTCCTTTATTGGGGATCAAATTTTTGAAGGTAGATTTTCTAATAGTATAAGATTAGGCAGTACATCACCTTCCTTTGGATCAGTACAAAATAACTGGTCAGTAACTGGTGAAATTGGTAGTCCTATTACAATATTAAGAAATGGACAACCTAAGGATTTAGGAGAACCAGGTTGGTTACCTGTAACTGAAAATATAAATACGGATTTATCTTCTATTTATTTAACTTCTACCCAACAAATTCCAATTGATGTATCAGTAGCAAGTTCTACAACAGGAGGTGGAGCTACTGTTCCTTTTTCCAATGTAATAAAAGAAACCCCACAATCACCTAAATCATATAATCAACAACAGATTATTTTAAATTCTGGTAGATTAATATTTAACACTAATGTTGATAGTATTTTAATGTCTTCCCAAAAATCAATAGCAATGGAATCTGTTGAAGGTTTAGGTATTAAATCATTAGAAGGCAATGTTAACTTATTATCCCCAAAAGGTATAGTATCTTTAGGTAGACAAAATGCTAGTGAATCTTTAGTACTAGGAGATGCCTTTATGACTCAGTTTTCAAACTTATTAGATAATTTAAATATTGTATTAACAGCATTAAATGGTGAACCATTAGTACCTGCAGCTGCGGCAGCAGCCTTTTTAGTAAAAGAAAGTTTATCAGCAATAAAAAGTCAAATTCCAAATTTAACCTCTAAATCAGTTAAAACTGCATAAATATGGATGTTAAATCAATATTACAATTAGCTGAGGGGTTTGTGAAATCACCAAGGGGTTCACAAGTATTATCTAACCTTAAAGGTAAAGTAACAAAAAATCCTGAAAATAAACCATCAATTGTTACTTTTGTTACTAAAGGAAGAGTATATGATCAACAAACCAATGAATCATTACAAGGAGTTAATATAAAACCCTTAGAAGTATTATATCCTATGAAATCATTTAAAAATGATGAAGGTAAATTAGAATATAAGTATGATAAAGATGGCAATAAAGAAATTAAAACGGATTTAAATGGAGAATTTGAAATAAGATTTGGGATTCCGGTTTTACCTACCCTTCCTAATGTTGTTTTAGGACAACCTAAATTAACATATAATTTAAAAAATTATGCTCCCCAATTACAAACTATTATTACTGGTAATGGTGAAGTTTTATCTCAACTCCCACCCATGGGTTTACTTAATCTAAAAGTATCATCTTTAATAGCATCTGCAGGATTAAAAAATGAAGCTAATTTAGCTATACAAAAAGTATCTGCTTTTGTTTTAAATCCTATTGAAAGATCAATTGTTGTAATTAAAAATTCTGTACTAACTGTTACAAGTTCAATTCAAAATAAATTGTTTCCCCTAGCCATAGAATTATTAATAGTATTTGGTATTGCAAAATTATCACAATCAGGTGAGGCACAATGTCCTGATAATGCTTTATTAAAATTAACTATTAAAAAAAGAAATTCTATAGTAAAACAATTAAATAATGTATATAAAATTATTACCCTCAACACCGCATTAGTAGCTTTATTTTTATTTATTAGTAATTTATTTAAACAAGGTAAAATAGCAGTAGGTAATTTACCTATTCCTTTATCAGTACCTCCAGGTATTGGTTTACCCTATTCTGTAGTCTCTCAGTTAGAAAATATAAAAGAATTATTTGAAACATTATCAGATGTTAATAAAGATTTGAAAAGATCATTAATTATAGCACTAATATTTTTAATAGCATCTTTAGTTATAATATTAAGATATTTAAAAAAGATAGATGAATTAATAGAAAGGTGTGCTGGTGAAAATGAAGGGTTAGAAATGACAGAAATTAATAATGAACTACTAGCTATTGGAAAAGAATCAGTAGAACAAGGTAACCCAGTGGTAACCAATGTAAATGGTTTTGAAATTTCCGTAGAAGTAGATCAA
>CAJQMN010000121.1 GCA_905479435.1 uncultured Flavobacteriaceae bacterium
CATAAGGAAACAGTTGGTGTAATTCCAGAACTAAAACTTTGATCTTCTTTATTATGCAATGTTAATACTACAGGTCTTAAAGAATAAGTGTGATTTTCATTGACATTGAAAGCATCATAATCAGGGGAATCATATAAATTTATGGCTCCTAAATTATCACCGCGTGTCTTATTTCCAAGTACATGAACATTAATGTAAGGGTTTAAACTATTAATTAGTAATTCTGTTGCCGATGATCCAGAATAACCATCACCATTTAAAATGATATAAACGTCTGTGAGATTTAAACTACTAATGATTGTGTTATTTTTAAGTCTTGTTGGAAATTTTGTAATCACTGAATCTGGTTGATTGAGTTCAAACCAAGTTTGAGATTTAGTATTCCAAGTTTCTTTGATAAATATTTCATCTGTAAATTGACCTGTAATCATCGAAGCTATTTCCGATATAGTTCTTGCATCAGAATAACTTCCTACAGCATATCTCAAATCAATAATTAATTCGTTTACAGATTGATTTTTAAACTCTAATATTGTGGCATTAATATCCGCTATGTAATTGTCTGAAAAATCATTATTGTACAATAGATAGCCTACATCTTTTGCTCCAAGATTAAATACCTTCTTTAATAAAATTGGAGAATATTGATAATTTTTTTTGACCAAATCTACTCTAATATCGTTTTTCGCTAATGAGTCTCCATCATAATATGCCATGAGTAATTTAAGGGTATCTTGAGGATAATCTAATAACAAATCATTATAATTGTCTTCTCTTAAAATAATAGTGTCGGTTTGATCATTTATAATTCCATAAAAAAAATCACCTCTTGACAGGTTGGTAGTTGATGCTTGTGAATTTGGAAGAATATGAGAAACAACCCCTATAATAGTATCCAATATATTTGAATCTTTAAAAAGTCCAAATTCCATCCCTGTAGTAAATGAAGTCCTTAAAGGCGTCGGTAAATCATTGATTTCGTAATTTTCAACTAATTCCGACCTTGAATCTGTACTCTTTTTTAATGAATTAAAAATCGCTCCTGGAGTGTCAAAACCACCTAAATAAGCCTCTAATTGTTGATTAGAACTAAAGCGTCTATCTGATAAATCATCTATATCCTCTTGATATAAATAATAAGCATTTAAACCTTTCCAAACAAAATCTTGTACTTCAACAGATGGGTTTAATTCATTATCAGATTTATCACAACCTTGAAGCCAAATATTTACAAATAAAATTAAAATAAGAGGTTTCAGTATTATTTCTTTCATAACTTGTTTTACAATAACAATAATAACGCAATTTAAGTATAAATAGTATTTTTTTATCTATTGGTGTAACAAATTATAGTGCACATCGTCGAAGAGATGAAGTTTTCTTATAATTTAAGCATAGAAACTATAAAAATGAATGAATCTGACTTTTTGAAAGTAGTTTTACCCTTTAAAGATAAAGTCTTCAGATTGGCTAAAAGATTATTAGTTTCTAAAGATGAAGCTGAAGACGCGACTCAAGAGTTATTATTTAAGTTATGGAAAAATAAAGACAAGCTATCTGGCTACAGAAATACAGAAGCTTTTGCGATGACAATGACTAAAAATTACTGTTATGATCGGCTAAAATCCAAACAAGCTAGTAATTTAAAATTAATTCATAGTAACTATAGGGAAAAAGAGACCAGTTTAGATAAAAAATTGGAATACATAGATAGTGTAGATAGAGTTCATTTACTTATTAATAACCTTCCAGATCAACAAAAATTGATAATTCAATTAAGAGATATTGAACAATATGATTTTAAAGAAATTTGTGAAATGGTAAATATGAAACCAACAGCCGTTAGAGTTTCATTGTCTAGAGCTAGAAAAACAATTAGAGAACAACTTACTAAACAGCATAGTTATGGAATTAACCAACATTGAAAAATTACTAGTAAAATATGAAAATGCTGAGACAACATTAGAAGAGGAAAATAGTCTAAGAACTTACTTCTCTTCAAATAAAGTTGCTCCACATTTGAAGGAATATCAACTAATTTTCAATTACTTTAAAAGTAATACTGATGAAACGTATACCAAAAAAATTATTTTAAATACTAAAACTAAAAACAACAATTGGCGAATGGTAGCAGCTTCGGTAATCCTATTATTTTGTGCCTATTCAGGTTTACATAAAATTAATCAGTACAATGAAAAAAAACAAGCAGCTGAAAATCTAGCACAAATTACCAACGTATTAAAAATAGTTTCAACACATCTAAAAAAGGGAAATCAAGCATTAAAAAAACTTCATGTTTATGAAGATTCAGTAAATAAAATATTTAAAAATAATAAGTAATATCATCAATTAAATTTAACAATAATGAAAAAAATAATTCTTTTAATTGCTTTAGCAATTACAACAACAATTAGTTATGGACAATCTACTTTTGATAAATTAGAGGATATGGACGGAGTTATGTCTGTAGTCATAAGTAAAGATGCCTTCAAAATCTTATCAAAATTTAATTTTGAAAGTGAAAATGAGGGTAATGAAATGACAGAAGTATTTAAAATGACAGAAAATTTAAATGAATTCAAAACCTTTTCTACAAAAATACCAGAAATAGCCACACAAATGGAGAGTATGGTGAAAAATGCTGTAAAAGTTCAAAAACTAACTGAATTAATGAGACTCAAAGAAGGTAATTCTAAAGTTTGGATTTACGTAAAAAAAACCAACTATAAAGATCTTGTTAGTGAAGTTCTCATGCTAATAAAAGGAATTGATAAACGAACCAATGGAATGTCTGAAGCGTTGATAGTTTCATTAAGAGGGAGTATTGATATTAATAAGATGTCAGCTTTAGCAGACACCTTTACAAAAAACAACTAAATATGAAAAAAGCAGTCATCATTTTATCCGTATTAGCCATTTTTGTTTCTTGTAACCAACAAAAAACTATACAAACATATATTGTTGAAAACCAAGACAAACCTGGGTTTATGTCAGTAGATCTTCCCATGAGCTTAATCCAATTAAACACAGACAAGGCTCCTATAGATGTAAAAAAAACCTATGAAAGTATTAAAAAAGTTAACGTATTAGGACTTCCATATCTAAACAATGATAAAGTGTATGAAATTGAAAAAAAAACAATTTCAACAATCCTGAATGATTCACCTTTATATAAAAAGTTAATGAAAATGGATATGAATGGAATGAGAGTAGCTATCTATTACAACGGAGTAGCTACCAATATTAATGAAGTTATTGTATTTGGTTATTCTAAAAAAACAGGAGTAGGCTTGGCAAGAGTTATAGGAGAAAATATGAATCCTTCTAAAATTATAAAAATGACAGAATATCTTAAGATTGATCCAAGTAAGTTGGGTCTTCAGCAATTTAAGCAAGTTCTTGATACAATAGAATAACACTAAAAAGTGATTTTCTAAACTACTGAATTATAACGCTTTTTTCTTTTAACTAGGGATTAACAACTACATTTTTGATAATTTACTACTTTTGAATTCAATATAAATTATACATGAAGTTTAAAAATTTATTATTTGTTGCCGTTTTATTCTTAGTATTTTCTTCTCTTTTTTCTCAAAATCAAGATCCTTCCTCAATCTACAGAAAAGAGAGAGATAAAGTTAATAACCTTGTTCATACAAAACTTAAGGTTAGTTTTAATTTTGAGCGAAAAGAATTAAATGGGGAAGAATGGCTTACCCTTAAACCTCATTTTTACCCAACAAATAAAGTTGTTTTAGATGCTAAGGCAATGCTCATTCATATTGTAAGTTTAGATGGTAAAAATTTAGACTTCACTTATGATGGTAGACAATTAATAATTGATCTTCAAAATGAATATACAAAAGAAGAAAGTTATACTTTGTATATAAAATACACAGCTAGGCCTGAAAAAGTTAAGGAGAAAGGAAGTACTGCTATCACATCAGCTAAGGGTTTGTATTTTATAAACTCAACCGGATCAGACGTAAATAAACCCACTCAAATCTGGACCCAAGGTGAAACAGAAGCTAGTAGCTGCTGGTTCCCAACCATAGATTCACCCAATCAAAAAACAAGTCAAGAAATTTACATAACAGTTCCCAATAGATTTAAAACACTGTCAAACGGATTACTAATTAGTAAAGAAATAAAAGGAGCTAATAGAACAGATTATTGGAAATTTAATCAAAAACATGCGCCCTACTTATTTTTTATGGGAATAGGTGAATATGAGGTAATTGAAGATGTTTACAAAAACATTCCAGTAAATTACTATGTTGAAAAAAAATATGCATCCTTAGCTAAAGAAATTTTTGGACTCACACCAGAAATGATTGGTTTTTTTGAAAATAAACTTGGTGTTAAATATCCTTGGAGTAAGTACAGTCAAATCGTTGCAAGAGACTATGTCAGCGGAGCAATGGAAAATACCACAGCCGTTATTCATGGAGAATCTGCATATCAAATGAAAGGACAATTAATTGATGAAAATAGACAAGAGAATACAATTGCTCACGAAATTTTTCATCATTGGTTTGGAAATTTAGTAACCACAGAGAGTTGGAGTAATTTAGCACTTAATGAATCATTTGCAAATTACAGTCAATACTTATGGAGAGAATATAAGTATGGTAAAACTGACGCAGATGCTCACCTTTTTGAAAATAGCAAACCCTATCTAAGTGATATCAGTAATCATGAAAAAAAACTTGTTCGATATTATTATAATGATAAAGAAGATATGTTCGACCTGGTTAGTTATAATAAAGGTGGGGCAATCCTTCACATGCTACGAAAGTATCTTGGTGATAAAGCCTTTTTTTCAGGATTAAAAAAATATCTTAACACATATCAATACAAATCAGCAGAAGTTTCTCAGTTACGTTTAGCGTTGGAAGAAATTAGCGGAAAGGATTTACAATGGTTTTTCAATCAATGGTTTTTTGGATCAGGACATCCAAATATTCAAGTTTCTTACGATTATAATTCTCTTGAAAAAACAGTAACCGTTAATTTTGTTCAAACACAAAATAATGCATTTAAATTTCCTATGGCTATTGATATATTTGAAAACGGAACAAAAACCAGACATCATGTTTTCGTAGACGGTAGAGACAGCTCTTTTAAGTTTATTTTTGAAAGCAAAAGCCCCGATTTAATACAAGTTAATGCAGACGGCGTATTATTGGCAGAGTTTTCCGAAAATAAGGTGTTGAGTGATTATATATTTCAACTTAAAAATGCTGATAATTATCTGCACAAAAGAGAAGCTTTATTAAAAGTTGCAGAAAAACAAGATCAAAAACAAGCCTTCAATGCCATTAACGAAGCTTTAAATGATAATTTTTATAAAATAAGAATATTAGCCCTAGAACAAATAAATCTAATTAATAAATGGTCAAAAAAATCTGCTATAAACACCATAAAACAATTAGCTACAAATGATCCTAAAACACTTGTTCAAGCCTCAGCTATAGAAACTCTAGGTAAATTAACAGACCCTGAATTAAGACCTGTTTTTTTAAAAGCTCTAAATAGTAAGTCTTTTAGTGTTGTAGGAAAGGCATTGGTTGCAATGTATTATGTAGATAAGGAATATGCTGTAAAAAAATCTAAACAATTACCTATAGAGGTTAAAAATATTATAGCTACGCCATTAACTCGCATTTATATTGAAGAAAAAGATGATAGTGAAATGGCATTTATTGCTAATAATGTTTTAGCCGGGATGTACTTAAATAACAATCCTAAGATTCAAGAAATCTATAAAAAGGCCTACGAACAAATAGCAACAAGTAATAATAGTGAAGCTATTAAAAATTTAGTTAATGATGTTGTTATTAAAGGGAATCAATACAAACAATATAATTTTGACCAAGTAGGTATAAGTCTTTTAAGACAAATGGTTCAAAAGCAAAAAAAGGTAAACCTTTCCAATAAATTCAAAAATATAGAAATTATAAGAACTGGTATTGCTAAATTAATTAAATAGTTACCCTTTCTTGTATTCATCAAAAGTACCATCAGTATAGAAAACAACAATTTTTTTCATTCTCTTGGGTGGAGTGGTAGGTGTTTTCTCGGAAACTAAAGAACTATTTAGTGTTGAACTTGATGTAAGATTATCTACTTCGGTTGGATACTGTCCTTTACCATTTAATAACCAATAGATATCTACGTCACTAAATGCTTTAGTAACTTTAAGAACAAAGTCTAGACTAGGTTTATTTCTTCCAGACAAAATATGAGAGATACTTGATCGTTGTACACCAATTTTATCTGCAAATAAGGATGCAGTTAATTGATGATTTTCAAGTATTATTTTTAATCTATTTGTAAAATCTGTCTTGTTTACCATTGTAAACTTCTGTATAAGTTACAAATGTATACTTCATAAGATTAGTTTGCAAATTTTAGCAAAATAAAAATTATAAAAGATTAATTTTAATTAAAGTGTAACTTTAATTAAAATACTTAAATATTTGATTTACAAACTATTATGTTATTTTTATTTAAATTTACTAAAACTTCATATTTACACAGTATTACAATTGTAATTTTATAAAAATATGGTTACAATTACACTTAAAGACGGTAACAATTGTAATTTATCACCGATTTAAAATTATAATTATTTATAGATGATACTAAAATGAATCTCGTATTTTTGTTTGAGAATATGGACAACATCGATACATCAATAACTATTGAATTGGCAACTAAAATTGCTAAAGAATATAAAGATACTTCTGTTAAAGGAAGATATATAACTATTGAAGATCTTGAAAAGTTTCTTATAAAACTTAATAATTCTTCTAAAGTCTCTTTCAAAATAATTGGTAAATCAGAAGAAAACAGAAATATTTATCAAATAAAAATTGGTAAGGGTTCAAAAAAGATTCTAATCTGGACACAAATGCATGGTAATGAATGTACTGGAACAAAATCTGCTATAGATTTAATTAATTTCATAAATACTTCTAATAATGAAATTATTGACCAGATTCTTACGAGTTGCACCATAAAAATTATTCCTATACTAAATCCAGACGGAGCAAAATATTTTACAAGGTTTAATGCCAATAAAATCGACCTAAATAGGGATGCTGTTGAGAGAAAAGCTAAGGAGAGTATTTTGTTGAGAGATATACTTGATGATTTTAATCCAGAATTTTGTTTTAATCTTCACGATCAACGTACTATTTTTGGTGTAGAGGGTACCAATAACCCTGCAACTATTTCTTTTTTAGCACCTTCAGAAGAAGAAACAAGAAAAGTAACCAAAACTAGAAAGAAAACCATGAATATTATTATTGCGATGAATGCCTTATTGCAACAAATCATTCCTAAACATGTTGGAAGATATACAGACACATTCTACCCAACTGCAACAGGTGATAATTTTCAAAAACTTGGATATTCAACAGTTCTTATTGAATCAGGTCATTATAAGGATGATTATCAACGAGAAAAAGTAAGAGAGTTTACCTTTATTTCCATTCTTCAAGGATTGTACCATATAAGTTTAACCAATAGTTTCAGTGTATTTAACTCATATTTTAAAATACCTGAAAACAATGAATCCTTTAGAGACGTATTATATAGGTATCAAAATAAACCAGATGAAGCATTTCAATTTGAAGAAATCTTACAAAATTCTGAAGTTAAATTTATTCCTAAGAAAGTAAATATCGATATTTCTAAGCATTTTTTTCATAAAGAAATCGATTTCGTTCGTTAAAATTTTGAATTTTTCTCACAAAAAGAGGTTAAGTGTTCAATTAAATTCATACTTTTGAAGTATTATTTGAATAATTAATACATTATGAAAAAATTTATCCTTGACGAAATAGACCATCAAATACTAGATATCTTAATCGAGAACGCGAGAACACCTTTTACGGATATTGCTAAGAAACTATTAGTTTCTGCTGGAACTATTCATGTTCGTGTTAAGAAAATGGAAGATGAAGGAATCATTCAAGGTTCTACATTAACTCTTAACTACGAAAAAATGGGCTATTCATTTATTGCTCATGTTGGGGTTTTTTTAGAAAAAACATCTATGACTCAAAACGTAATTTCAAATTTAAACTCTATTCCTAATGTAACTGTAGCTTACGTTACCGCCGGAAAATATAATATTTTTTGTAAAGTCAGAGCAAAAGGAACCAATGATGCTAAAGATATTATCTATAAAATTGATGAAATACCTGGTGTGAGTAGAACTGAAACAATGATTGCTCTCGAAGAAAGTATAAATGACAAAAAAAGAATGATGCACGCAATTTTCAAGGAACTTTAAAATACATAGCATCATATTTTTTAAAATAAAAACCTTATCTAATTGATAAGGTTTTTTTTGATATAACTCCTATTAAAAACATAAAAACCCTTTTTTTGCATTGATAAGATTTTAAATAAATTATAATCATATTTGAATTTGAAAATAGTATTTTCGTTAAACTAAAACGATAGAATTAAAATTATTCATGAGTAATATTTTAAAATATAATTTAAACGGTGTAGAAGAAAAAACACTTGTAAATTTATATCTTCAAATGTTAAAACCTCGTTTAATCGAAGAGAAAATGCTTGTTTTGCTTCGGCAAGGAAAAATCTCTAAATGGTTTTCAGGAATTGGTCAAGAAGCCATTTCAGTAGGAGTAACAGCAGCTTTAAATAAAAACGAATACATTCTCCCTATGCATAGAAACCTTGGGGTTTTTACAACAAGAGAGATTCCATTATATCGATTATTTTCTCAATGGCAAGGCAAAATGAATGGATTTACCAAAGGAAGAGATCGTAGTTTTCATTTTGGCACTCAAGAATTTAATATTGTGGGAATGATTTCTCATCTAGGTCCTCAATTGGGAGTAGCAGATGGCATAGCTTTAGCTAATAAATTAAAAAACAACAATCATGTTTGTGCAGTTTTTACAGGAGAAGGAGGAACAAGTGAAGGTGATTTTCACGAAGCCCTAAATGTGGCTTCCGTTTGGGATTTACCTGTATTATTTTGTGTAGAGAATAATGGTTATGGATTATCTACTCCAACTTTTGAGCAATATAAATGTAAACATATTGCCGATAAAGGTTTGGGTTATGGTATGGAGAGCCATATTATTGATGGAAATAATATTTTAGAAGTATACACAAAGGTTTCTAACCTGGCTGAAGATATCAGAAAAAATCCTCGCCCTATTTTGCTGGAATTTAAAACCTTCAGAATGCGAGGTCATGAAGAGGCGAGTGGCACTAAATATGTTCCTCAAGAGTTAATGGAAACCTGGTCAAATAGAGATCCTTTAAAAAACTTTGAAACTTTTTTATGTTCAAAAAATATATTAACAAAACAACAAATTACTGATGCCTCAGAAGAATTCAAAGAAGAAATTAATGAACATTTACAAATAGCTTTCGATGAAGAAACCATAAAAGTAGATTTAACTTCAGAACTCAAAGACGTTTATAAAGAATATCAACAAGAAATCATAGTACCCTCAAATCAAAAATCAAATATTAGGCTAATAGATGCCATATCCAAAGGGTTACGTGAATCTATGGAAAGATATGATAATCTGATAATTATGGGGCAAGATGTAGCAGAATATGGAGGTGTTTTTAAAATTACCGAAGGGTTTACCAATCAATTTGGAAGGGACCGTGTAAGAAATACTCCTATTTGCGAATCAGCCATAGTTTCAGCTGCATATGGTGCTTCTTTAAATGGAATGAAAGCAGTTATGGAGATGCAGTTTGCAGATTTTGTAAGTTCTGGATTTAATCCTATTGTAAATTTATTAGCAAAATCTAACTACAGATGGAATCAAAATGCTGATGTAGTGATAAGGATGCCCTGTGGAGCAGGAGTAGGGGCTGGTCCTTTCCACAGTCAAACAAATGAAGCATGGTTTACCAAAACACCCGGATTAAAAGTTATATACCCCGCTTTTCCAGAAGATGCTAAAGGCCTTTTATGTGCAGCTATAAATGATCCAAATCCAGTGCTATTTTTTGAACACAAAGCGCTATATCGTTCTATTTATCAAGATGTTTCTAATGACTATTTTACTGTAGAAATAGGGAAAGCCTCTGTCTTAAAAGAAGGAAGTGATATTACTATTATAGCTTATGGAGCTAGCGTGCACTGGGCATTAGACACGCTTAAACAAAATCCAGAAATAAGCGCAGACCTTATAGATTTAAGAACATTGCAACCTTTAGATGTAGAAACGATTTACGTATCAGTTCGTAAAACAGGTAAAGTAATTATCTTGCAAGAAGATTCTCTTTTTGGTAGTATTGCAAGTGATGTTTCTGCATTAATAACTGAAAACTGTTTCGAATCTCTAGACGCTCCAGTAAAGAGAGTGGCTAGCATAGAAACACCAATTCCATTTCAGGGTGAATTAGAAAAACAATATTTGCCAAAACATCGATTTATCGATGAATTAAAAAACGTATTAAATTATTAAACCCTAACATTAAAAAATATGATGAACAAACAAATTATCTTAAAAGAAAGACCCATTGGTTTTCCTAACGATGCTACTTGGAACCTAGAATCTAATGCAATTCCAACGCTTAAAGAAGGGGAGGTACTAATTCAGCATCACTATATTTCGTTGGATCCAGCGATGAGAGGATGGATGAATGACAGTAAATCATACATTGCACCTGTGGGTATTAACGAGGTAATGCGTTCTGGATCTATTGGTAAAGTAATAGAAGTTAACAATCATCCAAATTTTAAAGTTGGAGATTGTGTTACAGGTTGGGGAGGCGTTCAACAATATGTTGTTACTGATGGAGTAGGTTGGTTTAAAGTAGACGATACTTTAGCTCCTATGCCATTGTATATAGGAACATTAGGAATGCCTGGTATGACAGCTTATTTTGGAATTCATGAAGTTGGAAAGATTAAAGAGGGAGATATTGTCTTAGTTTCAGGAGCAGCTGGAGCTGTTGGAAGTATTGTTGGACAGATTTCAAAAATTAAAGGGTGTACAGTAATTGGTATTGCTGGTGGAAAAGACAAATGTGACTACCTTCTCAATGAATTAGGTTTTGATGCTGCTATAGATTATAAATCTGAAAATATCTACGAAGCCTTAAAAGAAAAATGCCCTAAAGGTATTGACGTGTATTTTGATAATGTTGGTGGTGAAATCTTAAACGCTGCATTAACAAAACTAAGAATGCACGCTAGAATAGTTATTTGTGGAGCCATTTCTCAATACAATAATAAAGTAATGGTAAAAGGCCCTAGCAACTACCTAAGCCTTCTTGTTAATAGAGCTTCGATGCAAGGAATGGTAGTTATGGACTATGCAAAAGATTATAAAAAAGCAGCTCAAGAAATGGGGATGTGGATAGCAGAAGGAAAAATGAAATCTAAAGAAGATATCTATGAGGGTATAGAGAACTTTCAAGAAACTTATGCGCGTTTATTTAACGGAGATAAAAAAGGAAAATTAGTTCTAAAAGTTATAGAAGATTAAATTTTGGAACATTTTTTTCAATGCCCTTATTGCTGGGAGGAAATATCAATGTTACTAGATACTAGTATTAGTAAGCAAACTTATATAGAAGATTGTGAGGTTTGTTGTAATCCAATTGAAGTAACACCAGTATTTAATTCATTTGAACTTATTGCTTTTGAGAGTCAGTCTTTAGAGCAATAAGTTTTTATTTGAGTGGATTATTCCAAGAAAATTCTTGAAACAAATCTATCCAATCTTTTGAAAAAGAAGACTTTAATGTAAGCTTTTGATTCGTAAACGGGTGAATGAATTCTAATATACCTGCATGTAAAAAAAGATTTTTCCAACCAAATTGCTTTGCATACATGAGGTCATGATTTTTATCGCCATATTTTGCATCATTTATTAATGGGGTAGATACTTTATTCATATGAATGCGTAATTGATGCATTCTTCCAGTAATGGGTTTTAATTCAACTAAACTGTACCGTGATGAATTATAGGGTTTTACAGGGATGTC
>CAJQMN010000122.1 GCA_905479435.1 uncultured Flavobacteriaceae bacterium
CTTATTTAGAACAAATATAAATTAATATTTAACCACTCTTTGGCATTTCAAAATTTACATATATGTAGTACTTTTGTGCTTCTAATTAAGAGCGGTTTTTTTAGCCTAATTTTAGTTAGATTTAGAGTAATTTGATACTAAACAAATAGTTTGTGAATATGAAAAGTGTATATCTGCACAAAAGATTAACAACCCTTCTTCTTAAGAGTTTTACATTTCTATTAATATTTTTGATGAATTTCACAGTTTCAGCACAAGATGCTGTAGACGTTGCTCGTCAAAAAGAAGGTAGAAAATTATATAATAACCTTTGTGCCTCTTGCCATAAGTTAGATAGAAAATTGATTGGCCCAGCTCTTGGAGGTGTTTCAGAAAGAAGAGAGAATGAGTGGTTAAAAGCTTGGATAAAAAACAATGCAGCTCTGAGGGCTTCAGGAGATAGAGATGCAATTGCTATTTTTAATGAATACAATGGTAGTGTTATGTCTGCCTTTCCTCAATTATCAGATGTTCAAATAGATGACATACTTTATTATACTGATGTAGGAGATCCTGTAAAAGTAACTGCTTCTGGACCAGTTGTTCCAACTAATGGTGGAAATCAAGCTCCTGGCTGGGTTATCTCTATTTTAGCAGCTGTTATTATTTGCGCTTTTTTAATCATTGCAACCTTACTAAAAACAATAAGTGAATTACAAGGAGCACCAAAAACACCTGGTTCTCTTGGAGCACTTAAAGAAGTTTGGGCAGCAATTCAAAAAAACACATTCTTACATGTGGTAGGAGTGATATTCTTACTATTATCTTCCGCATATTTAGGCTTTGGAACATTGTTTAGTGTAGGGGTAGATCAAGGATATAAACCGGTACAACCCATTGCTTTTTCTCACAAAATACATGCAGGTGAAAATAAGGTAGATTGTCAGTACTGTCACTCTTCAGCAAAACACAGTAAACATTCCGGAATACCCTCTGTGAATGTGTGTATGAATTGTCATCAAAATATTGCTGAAGTTGCCGAAGGAACTGAGGTAGAATACAACGGTGTTATTTTAAGAAAAAATGAATTAGATAAAGAAATTCAAAAAATATATGATGCTGCAGGATGGGACGCAGAAAATTTAGAATATACTGGAGATACTAAACCTGTAAAATGGATTCGTATTCATAATCTACCAGATCATGTTAATTTTGTTCATGCTCAGCATGTAACCGTAGGAGGAATTGATTGTAAGGAATGTCATGGGCCAGTTGAAGAGATGGATGAGATGTATCAGTATTCACCATTAACCATGGGTTGGTGTATTGATTGTCACAGAGAGACTAATGTAGATTTAAAAGGAAATCCCTATTACGAGAAAATACACAAGCAATTAGCAGAGAAGTATGGTACTAAAGAAGTAACCATAGCTCAGCTAGGTGGAATAGAGTGTGGTAAGTGTCATCATTAATAAATTAAGAAGATAAATTCTATATAAATGGCTTCAAACAAAAAATACTGGCAAAGTGTTGAGGAACTAAAAGACAGTTCTATTGTTGAAACGCTAAGTAAAAATGAGTTTGTAGAGGAAATACCTACAGATGAATTTTTAGGAGATAAAAAAACCTTAGAAAATTCCTCTACTTCAAGAAGAGATTTTCTAAAATATGTTGGGTTTACAACTGCAGCCGCAACTATGGCAGCTTGTGAAGGACCGGTAAAAAAATCGATTCCTTATGTTGTAAAACCAAACGATACTATCTTAGGTGTTGCAGATTGGTATGCAAGTACTATTGCTGATGGATATGATTTTGCAAATGTTTTAGTAAAAACACGTGAAGGTCGTCCTATTTTAATCATGCCTAACAAAGACGCTAACGGAACTACCAATGCAAGAGTTCAAGCAGCTATTTTATCTTTGTATGATGAGCAGTTGAGATTAAAAGAACCTAGAAAAGGAGAAAAAACTATTTCTTGGAATACAGCTCATAACGAAATTGGAGCAACTTTAAATCAATTAAAAGAAGCTAAACAACCCGTAGTTTTATTAACAGGAACTTTAGCGAGCCCCTCTACAGAGCAAATCATTTCAGAATTTACTGCTGCCTATCCAAATGTGAAACATGTTTCTTATGACGCTATCTCAGAAAGTGGAACAGCAGACGCTTTTGAGACTATGTTTGGTGAAAGAGCAATTCCAAATTATCATTTTGAAAAAGCACATACTATAGTTTCTTTTGGTGCAGACTTTATAGGAGACTGGCAAGGAGGGTTTGAAAAAGGATATGCTGCTAGCAGAAATCCAGATTCAGGTCATATGTCTTATCTGGTTCAGTTTGAGGCAAACATGTCTTTAACAGGAGCAAATGCAGACAAGAGAGTGGTTGCAAAACCCTCTGATCAAGTATTTGCTTTACTTAATTTATACAATACAATTACTGGGGCTAGTTTGCCATCTAAATCAACTCCAGTAGATGCTCATATTAAAGAGGTTGCTGTAGCTTTAAAGAAATCTGGTTCTCACGGTGTTGTGGTTTCTGGTTCTTCAGATAAAAATGCACAGCTTATTGCTTTTGCCATTAATGATGCTTTACAAAGTGTTGTATTTGATGCAGCAAACCCATTACATATCAGAAAAGGAAACGAAACTGAACTAGCCCAAGTTGTTGCCGATATGAAATCTGGAAAAGTAAAAGGGTTACTAACTTATAATGTAGATCCAGTTTATAATTTATCTGTAGGGACAGAATTTGCTGAAGCAACAAAAAAGTTAGAGTTATCAGTAGCCATGTCAATTCAAAATGACGCTACTGCAAATACCACTCAATACGCATTACCAATAACTCATTTCCTAGAGTCTTGGGGAGATGTAATGACAACTGGAGGTAACTTCGGATTGGTTCAGCCTACAATTCAAAAATTATTCAACACGGCTCAATTTCAAGAAATATTGTTAAAGTGGTCTGGAAACACAGCCTCTTATCATGATTATTTAAAAGGATATTGGTCTTCAAATATATTGGAAGGATCATCATGGAATCAAGCATTACATGACGGTTTTTTTACCAAAGAGTTTTCTAAGAAAGTCTCTAAGAATTCTATAAATATTTCTTCAGCAGCAAGTGCTTTGGTGAGTGCAACAAAAGCATCAGCTTTTGAATTAACCTTATTTTCTTCTATAGCTTTAGGAGACGGTAAACAAGCAAACAATCCTTGGTTACAAGAATTTCCAGATCCAATTACAAGAGCTGCATGGGATAATTATGTGACAGTTTCTTTGGCAGATGCCAGAGAATTAGGATTTACGAATCCGGTAAAAGATAATGGAGCTATCAATGGAAATTATGCAACAGTATCTGTAAATGGTATTGCTCTAGAAAATATCCCAGTAATGATTCAGCCAGGGCAGGCCCCAGGTTCTATTGGATTGGCATTAGGATATGGAAGAAAAACCAATCTGAAAGAAGAAATGCAAGTAGGTGTTAATGCATATAAACTTTATGCAAAAGCTAATAATGTGCAATTTGATGTTTCCATTGAAAAAACTTCCGGACCTGTTCACGAATTTGCTTGTACTCAAGTACAAAAAACAATTGCTGGAAGACACGATATTTTAAAAGAAACTACTTTAAAGGATTATAAAACTATTGATCCAAAAGATCATAAAAATGGGTGGAATGTTCCAGCGATGGTTTCTTATGATCACCAAGAAGTAGAAGCGAAATCTATAGATCTATGGGAAGAACACAACAGAGAAATTGGGCATCACTTCAATTTATCTATAGATTTAACTTCATGTACAGGTTGTGGATCTTGTGTTGTAGCTTGTCATGCAGAGAATAATGTTCCAGTTGTAGGAAAGAATGAAGTTAGAGTTGGTAGAGATATGCATTGGTTACGTATAGATCGATACTATTCTTCAGGTGTTGAAGAAAAGTTTAACGAAGTTTATAATAAAGAGCCAAACTCACAGTCTATTAGAGAATTTGCAAAAGATAGTTTAGGTCTAGGAGATGCCGATATGTATGCCGCTCTTGAAACTGAAGCAGAAAACCCACAAGTTGCTTTTCAGCCAATGATGTGTCAGCACTGTAACCATGCTCCATGTGAGACGGTTTGTCCTGTTGCTGCAACTACTCATGGGCGTCAAGGACAAAACCAAATGACTTATAATAGATGTGTAGGGACTAGATATTGTGCAAACAACTGTCCATACAGAGTTCGTCGTTTTAATTGGTTTAACTACTCAAATAATAATGAGTTTGATTTTAACATGAACAACGACTATGGAAAAATGGTTTTAAATCCAGATGTAGTGGTTCGTTCTAGAGGAGTTATGGAAAAATGTTCTATGTGTATTCAAATGACACAGGCAACCATTTTAGAAGCTAAGAAAGAAGGAAGAAAAGTAGCTGCAGGAGAATTTTCCACAGCGTGTTCTGATGCATGTACAACAGGAGCGTTAGCTTTTGGAGATGTAAATAATGCAGAAGAAGAAGTTGTAAAATTAGCAGCAGATAAAAGAGCATATCACGTATTAGATTATCTACAAACGAAACCGAATGTAGTATATCAAGTGAAGGTTAGAAATACAAATGAAGCGTAATTAAAATTTAAGATATATCATATGTCTCATTACGAAGCACCCATTAGAGAGCCCTTAATATTAGGTCACAAAAGTTACCATGATATTACTGAAGATATTGCTAAACCTATTGAAGGGAAAGCAAATAAAAACTGGTATATAGCATTCTATATTTCTTTAGCAGCAATGCTATGGGGATTTGGATGTATATTTTACACAGTTGGAACTGGTATTGGAGTTTGGGGATTAAGCAAGAATATTGGATGGGCTTGGGATATTACCAACTTTGTATGGTGGGTAGGTATTGGACATGCTGGTACTTTAATATCTGCGGTACTTTTATTATTCCGTCAAAAATGGAGAATGGCTATTAACCGTTCTGCAGAAGCAATGACAATATTTGCTGTTTTTCAGGCAGGGTTATTTCCTATTATTCACATGGGACGTCCATGGAATGCCTACTGGGTATTACCTATTCCAAATCAATTTGGTTCATTATGGGTAAACTTTAACTCACCTTTATTATGGGATGTATTTGCCATTTCAACATATCTTTCGGTATCACTAGTATTCTGGTGGACGGGATTATTACCAGATTTTGCAATGATTCGTGATAGGGCAGTTAAACCTTTTCAAAAGAAAATATATTCAC
>CAJQMN010000123.1 GCA_905479435.1 uncultured Flavobacteriaceae bacterium
TTACGATCTATTAAAATGACTGAAATTAAGTATAGAGAGGACGGAACTATTGAAACAATTAATCCGTATGGCTAAAAAAAAATACAATTAGTAAACAATTAACTGAAACTATTGTATTAAAAATTTATACGATGTTTTTGAAGAATAAATCTCACCTGGACATAGAACAACAGAAGGAAATTGTTTTTGATTAGGCGAGTCTGGATAGTGCTGTGTTTCTAAACAAAACCCTGTCCTTTTTTGATAGTCTCCATTTAAATGATTCCCCGAATAGAATTGAACTCCCGGCTGATCAGAAAATACCTCTAAAAGTCTACCGCTTTTTTTATGGTATGCAGAAGCAATCTTTCTTACTCCTTTATCTGGGTAATTTAAGCACCAACAATGATCATATCCTAAACCTAATTTTAGTTGTTTATTATCGGCGTAAATATCTTTTCCAATAGGTTTAAAAGTTCTGAAATCAAATGGTGTGTTTTCAACTAAAGAAATTTCTCCTGTTGGAATCAAAAATTTATTAGTGGGTAAGATTTTGTCTGCATTAATTTGTAATTCGTGGTCTAATATATCACTGTTAAAATTTCCGGATAAGTTGAAGTAAGCGTGGTTTGTTAAGTTTACAATTGTTTTTTTATCTGTTTTTGCTTTGTATTCAATCTCCAAGCTATTATCTGAAGTTAGGGTATACAGAACGGTTGTATGTAGTTTTCCAGGAAACCCTTCTTCCATGTCTTTGCTAATATAATTGAGGATTAAAGAAACAGAATCTTTATTGATTTTTGAGGTAGCCTTCCAGGTCTTCTTATCAAATCCACTATCACCACCATGTAGATGATTAGGAGGATTATTTTTAGCTAAAGTGTACAAGGTATCCCCTAAGATAAATTTTCCGTTAGCGATTCGATTCCCATAGCGCCCAATAATAGCCCCTAGATAGGAATTGTCATCAATATAGTGTTGAAGTGAATCATATCCTAAAGTAATATTTTCTATACATCCTCTCTTGTCTGGTGTTTTTATAGAAGTAATAATTCCACCGAAATTCAAAATTTTCACTTCAACACCTCTTTTATTTTTTAGTGTAAAAGAATAGATAATTTTACCATTGTTAAATTGAGCGTATATTTCTTTTTGTATCGTCAATGTAATTTTCTCAAGATGTCTTATAAAAAAAACTAAATTTATTCAACTTATAAATTTCTAAAATCTTTGAAAGAATAGCCAAATATCATTAATCATTTGAGGGTTTAATAGTCCATGTCCACCATTTTCAACCCTCAGGTATCTAATTTCTTTTCCATTGTTGCAATCTTTAAAAATATACAAAGTGTCTTCTCCTATATTTTCTACATCTGGTGTTGAGTTACAACTAAAATGATTGGACCACAATTCAGCACTCTCAAGGGCATCTAAAAATAAATGTCCGAACCTTGGGCCTCCCTCAATTGGTATTACTGAATCTGCTGCCCCATTAATTTGGAATACAGAAATAGGCTGAGTATTTGATAACAAAGGACTACTTTCCATTAATTGAGAAACTACAGGAGCAATTGCCTTAAAATAAGGCGTTTCAATACCCAATTTATTTACCATCCCTGAACCATTTGAGGTTCCAATTGCATACATTTTATCAAAATCTAAATTATTATAATTTTGTAATTCCTCGATAATTAAATCTACAAAAGCAACATCGTCTGCATTAGACGCTTCTTGTCCTAAATTCCATGATTGAAGAAATCCTTGAGGATATATGCCAACAAACTCACCACTATTCGTATAACTACTGAGTCTGTTTACCCAACTTCCATTAGTTCCTCCATTTCCATGAAAAGCGAAAACAATAGGGTAATTTTTTGCGGGGTTAATAACACTAGGTGCTTGAATAATTACGGGCCTTATTTGTTCAAGACCATCGATAACCTGAGAAATAGTAATCGTTTTTGTTGATAATGGAACAACAACAGGATCTGGGTCTATATTATTCATTGAATCAATACCTTGATCACATGCATAAGCATTAATTAACAATGAAAAAATAAACAGTTTAAAATTAATTTTCAAATTCATAAAATTTAAAATTATTTACAAAAAAAGTAATCGATTTGACTAAAATTAGGTGAAATATGCTAAAATTCCAATTACTAAAATGATAAGAACTATAGATAATAGTATATCAATTGTATCATAACTATTCTTATGTTCTGCTTTTTGCTCCTCGGTTAGTGTTCCAAACGATAAGCCAATAATTCTTTTATAATCTGGTGGGCTGAATGCTAAACTAACTGTAATACAAATTACAACAGAAAATAAAAACATAAAAATAGCCATATGTGCAAAATTTATTGTGGCAAAAGCATAAACTAAATTATCTATATTTTCCCCTGACAAAATTTCTTTTTGATAATAAATTTCTGAACCTAACCTTAAAATCAAAAGGCCAAGACCCATTAATAAAGTTGTAATTGCAGCTTCTGAATTGACACGTTTCCATATAATACCAAGAAGAAATACGGCTGTTACTGGGGGTGCAATGTAAGATTGTACATTTTGAAGATATTGATACATAACTCCTCCTCCAATTTTTTCCATGATTGGAATCCATATAATCCCTAAAACAACAATAAACCCTGTGGCGATTTTACCTGTGTTGATAAGCGTTTTTTCAGATGCATTTGGTTTCAATTTCTTATAAATATCAATCGTGAATATGGTAGAACAAGAATTAAAAACTGAAGCAAGTGAACTCATTAGAGCAGCCATTAAACCACCAGCAACTAAGCCTTTTAATCCAACAGGCAGCAATGTTTTAACCAACATTGGAAAGGCACGGTCTGCTTTTTCAATAGAAAATATTTCTGGATTTTGAATTGATAATGCAAATGCAATAATTCCTGGAATTAAAAAAATTAAAATGGGCAATAATTTCAAATAAGCTCCAAAAATAGCACCTCTTCTTCCAATTTTAATATTATTTGCTGCGAGTGTTCTTTGAACAATATATTGGTCTGTACACCAATACCAAATTCCAACTATTGTTCCGCCAAATAAAAGACCGGTCCAAGGAAATTTAGGATCGTTCATAGGCCTCCACATGTTAAAATGATCTGGACTTACAGAAGTAACTGTCTCTCTAAGTTGATTCCAACCACCAACTTCTTGTAATCCCAAATAAGTGATAATTAAAGAGCCTAAAATTAATATGATAGTCTGTAATGTTTCTGTATAGATTACTGCTTTTAAACCTCCTATAACAGTATAAATTCCTGTAAAAATTACAATGCCTATAGCACCGTACCAAAAAGGAATTCCAATCAATTCTGAAACAACAATACCTCCAGCGTATATTGTAACTGACACTTTAGTTAAGACATAAGCTAACAATGAAAATAACGACAGAAACCATCTAGATTTAGCATCAAATCGTTTTTCTAAAAACTCAGGCATTGTAAAAGCACCACTTCTTATATAAAAAGGGAGAAATAACCACCCTAATAATAAGACAATCCAAGCATGTAATTCATAATGAGCCATGGGGGTACCAGATTCAAAACCTGTACCGGCAAGTCCTACAACATGTTCAGATCCAATATTTGAAGCAAAAATAGAAGCACCAATAACAAACCAACCTACGTTTCTTCCTGCTAGGAAATAATCTTCAGTATTTTTATTTTTTTGTAGAAAAACCCAGACTGCAACTGCAATTAAAGCTAAAAAATAGATTCCCAAAACAACCCAATCAAAACTTTCTAGAACAGAGGCAATATTTCTTATAAGGTAGTTCATTTAAAATAGCTTCTAAAAATTAAATATATTGGTTAATGATGTTTTCAAATAATTCTTGCTTACCACTTTGAAGTATTAATTCACCATTATCTCTAGCAATGTCATATAAATCTAACAATTCAAGTTTCCCATCTGCAAATGCTTTACCTTTTCCAGAGTCAAAAGAACTATACCTTTTTGATCTTAAAGCGCTATATGAAGAAGATGTTATTATTTTATCTGCAGTAATTAAGGCTCTAGCAAAAGTATCTGCCCCACCAATATGAGCATGAAAGATATCATCCATATCTGTTGAATTTCTCCTAATTTTTGCATCAAAATTAATACCACCTCCTTGTAAACCACCTGCAGCTAAAAATACCAACATTGCTTCTGTGGTCTCCTGTATATTATTCGGAAATTGATCTGTATCCCATCCGTTTTGGTAATCACCTCTATTTGCATCGATACTTCCAAGCATTCCTGCTTTTGCAGCAACAGCTAGTTCGTGTTGCATGGTATGTTGAGCTAATGTAGCGTGGTTTACCTCAATATTCATTTTAAAATCTTTTTCTAAACCATAAGTTTTTAAAAATCCTATGGCTGTTGCAGAATCAAAATCATACTGGTGTTTCATGGGCTCCATAGGTTTTGGCTCAATAAAAAATGTTCCTTTAAATCCTTGAGCTCTTGCATAATCTCTAGCCATGGTTAAAAACTGAGCCATATGATCTAATTCTCGTCCCATATCGGTATTAAGTAACGACATATAGCCTTCTCTACCTCCCCAAAAAACATAATTTTCTCCGCCTAGTTTAATAGTAGCATCTAAGGCTAATTTTACCTGACCTCCTGCTCTTGCAACGACATTAAAGTCAGGGTTAGTCGAAGCACCATTCATATAACGTGGGTTTGAAAAGCAATTAGCAGTTCCCCACAATAATTTTATACCACTTTCTGATTGTTTCTCTTTTATATAATCTGTAATGATATCTAATCTTTTTTCTGATTCCTCAAAAGTTGCACCTTCTTGAATTAAATCATAGTCATGAAAGCAAAAATAATCGAAACCCATTTTAGTAATAAATTCAAATGCTGCATCTGCCTTGTCTTTTGCAGCTTGTATAGGATCTGAAGATTTATCCCAAGCAAAATTTTGTGTACCTGGGCCAAAGGGATCACCTCCTTGACCACAGAATGAATGCCAGTAAGCTATTGCAAATTTAAAATGCTCTCGCATTGTTTTTCCGGCCACTATATGATCTGGATTATAATACTTATAAGCCATTGGGTTGTCTGATTCTTTTCCTTCAAATTGAATTTTATTAATTCCTTTAAAATATTCTTTACGTGCCATTTATTTAATTTTTAGTAGTGAGGCTATTAACGATTTATTTTTATTTTCTTAATGTAAGTTCTAATTCTTTTTTCCAGGTTTTAAAGGCATCTATATAAGGTTGCTTCTCTTTAAAAGGCATGTAAGTCATTACATGATCATTGTCCATGATTGATTTTCCAAAAGATTCAAAATCACCTGTATGTAAATTAGCTGCTCTTGCAGCTCCTATCGCACCAGTTGTATTAAAAATCTCTATTTCTTGTTCTATTAAAGTTGCTACTGTGTTTGCAAATATTTCAGAGCGAAATAAATTATCGTTTCCAGCTCTAATAACACTTGCATCAATACCATCTGATTTTAAAATTTCCATTCCATAAACAAATGAGAAGGCAATTCCTTCAAGAGCAGCTCTACAAATATGTCCTTTATGGTGATTATTTAAATTCATATTAACAATTCGAGTTCCTATTTCTTTATTATTAAGCATGCGCTCAGATCCATTTCCAAAGGGAATCAAACACACACCATCTGAGCCCACGGGTACCTCTGAAGCCAAAACATTCATTTCTTCATAAGAACTTACTGCTAGATTGTTTAATAACCAACGATATTGAATTCCAGCACCATTAATACATAATAACTTTCCAATTCGTACTGATATGCCTTTTTGATAATTAACATGTGCAAAATTATTAACCCGAGAACTTTCCTTGACTGATAAATTATCGGTAACTGCATAAACTACTCCAGAAGTTCCACCAGTGGCAGCAACTTCTCCGGGTTGAAATACATTAAGAGATAATGCGTTATTAGGCTGATCTCCGGCTCTATAATAAATTGGTGTTCCAACCTCAATACCACTTTCCTTCTCTCCTTTTTCGTCAACCAGTGATTGCTCACAGAAGGTATCAACGATGTCTGGAACTAGTGAAGTATTAATTCCAAAATTCTCTAAAAGGAAATCAGCAATTTTTTGTTTTTTAAAATCCCAAAAAATTCCCTCTGATAATCCTGAGATTGTCGTATTTATTTTATTTGAGAACTTAAATGCTATATAATCTCCAGGAAGCATAAATTTATAAATTTGATTATAAATTTCTGGTTCGTTTTCTTGAACCCATTTTAATTTTGAAGCAGTAAAATTGGCTGGAGAATTTAATAAATGAGTCTTACAAAAATCTTCTCCAATTTTATTAAAAGCATTATTTCCTATTTCAACAGCTCGACTGTCGCACCAAATGATACTTTTCCTTAAGTTCTTACCAGATTTATCAACTAACACTAAACCATGCATTTGATAGGAAATACCAATACCTTTAATTTGAGTTCTACTAATATTATACTGCTCCTTTAGACGTGTAATTGCATTGCAAGTGTGCATCCACCAATCCTCGGGTTTTTGTTCTGCCCAACCATTTTTTTGAGCCAGTATACTCATTTCTTCTTCAGGTTCTTGAACAACTCCTAAAGATTTACCTGAGGAAATTTCAACCAAAGCTGCTTTTATAGAGGAACTACCAATGTCTAACCCTAAATAATACATAATTCAATGCTTGTTATATATACAATCAAATATATTTTAAAATAAAAAACATCAATGTTAAAAATGAGGCAATAAATAGTAAACTTGAAGCAAGATTATACTATATAAAATCAAGCTTTTTGAATGTTTTATTTAAAATAGATACGTCATCAACTACTAACCATTTATCTAATATTGATGCATAAATTGATCTAAAATCTACTGTGTGAATGATATCACCATTTTTGTCTAATCTTAAAAGGTCTGGAGCATCATTATAAAACCCTTTATTTTTTAAATTTTCTCCAATAATATATACATTATTTGCTGCACCGTGATCAGTACCACCTGCACCATTTTGTTGAACACGTCTTCCGAATTCTGAAAAAACAAGAATTAAAGTGTCTTTAAAAGTATTATTTTGCTTTAAATCTTTTACAAATATTTCCATAGCAGAACTAAAGGTACTCAATAATCTATCTTGCCTATTAAACTGATTTGCATGAGTATCAAATCCACCCATAGAGGCATAATAAACTTTACTATCTAAATGAGAATTAATAAATTCTGCTGTAGTTTTTAATTGTTTACCAAACGGATTTTTTGGATAATCTAGCGTACTTTTATAGGTTTTGGAAGTTTCATAAATATATTTTGCCGATGATCTTGCTTCAATCATTGTTTTGTATAAATACCCCAGGTTATGTTCACTTAGATGTTGATCACTTTGATAATTTAACACCTTTTTAAAGTAAGGAGTTTGGGTATTACTAAAGAGTGTTCTTGGATTTTTTGTGGCAATACCATTTATCGTTTTCCCTTTCATTATTAAAGATAAACTATCATCTATCTCAATTCCTGAATAAGGAATTTTCCCATATTTTTCAATATACCTCCCCAACCAACCTGTATCTAAATACTGATTAGAGTCACTCGCGGTTTGCCAAATATCTGTTGATCTAAAATGTGATCTATTTGGATTAGGATAACCAACGTTATTAATAATAGTCAAATAACCTTGATCATAAAGATTTTTTAAAGGTGCTAGACTTTTGTGAAATCCAAGTTCATCAGTAGCTTGGATAAGATTATTTTTTTTAATAGAAATTTGAGGTCTATTTTTATAATAAACATCATTGGTGTATGGAATAATACTATTTAAACCGTCATTACCTCCAGATAATTGAATAAT
>CAJQMN010000124.1 GCA_905479435.1 uncultured Flavobacteriaceae bacterium
TTTTCTAATATTGCCAATCTATTTTTTAGAGAATCTGAATCTATCGTAAGTTTCGTAGCATCTTTTTGAAGTTTTGTTGAAGAGTATCCTGGAATATATTCTTTTAAAGGCGAAAAAGCAATTAATAAAATTGTTGCCAAAATCAAAGTAATAGAAAATAACCCCCCTAAAATATAAATATTTAAGCGCGATAATTTTAATGAGAATCTTTCTTCAAAAGTATTCTCGTTTAAAACAACTAAACGATACTTATTTGTGAGTTTATGTTTTAACTTCCCTTTCTTTTTATTGTTTTTTACCATTTAAAAATATGTGATGTAACAAATATACAACGAAACCTTGTTTTTAATATTCTCTGTATTAAAATGAGTTAAATTGATTGGATATAATTATTTATTTCCTGTAAAAATTCATCTCATCAATATATTTCCATGTTTCAATAGGAAGCATTGGTACTACATTTTTTTTATTCTTTATTCCGTTGCGAATTAATGATGCTGAAAGTTCAATAATTGGGGCCTCTATTTTATGAATTTTGGGGTGATTGTTAAAATTACTTTTAATTTTTCCCTCAGAAATTCTGGGATAACAATAGAGATGATGATTTTCTAAAATAGTCTCAAAATTTTTCCATTTATGAAAGCTTTTTAAGTTGTCTTCACCCATAATTAAACTAAACTCATGTTGAGGGTACTTTTCATTGATATGAGCTAATGTATTAATTGTATAATTAGGTTGAGGCAACTTAAACTCAATATCTGAAGGTTTAATTTTAGTATAGCTTTGAAGAGCCAAATACACAAGTTCTAATCTATGATGATTTGCCAAAAGAGAACTTTTCTTTTTATGTGGATTATGTGGGGTTACCACCATCCAAACTTCATCTAAATCTGAATGCTCTACTAAATGATTGGCTATAATAACGTGCCCTACATGAATTGGATTAAAAGTTCCAAAATACAATCCAATCTTCATCCTTATTTATTTAAAAAATCATTAACTAAATTTTCAGCATTTTGTAATGCTGTAGCTAGGTCATCATTTAAAATTATGGTGTCAAACTGAGGTGCTGTTGCCATTTCTGTTGGAGCTTTTGCAACACGCATTGCTATTTTTTCTGGAGATTCTTCCCCTCTTTGTTTTAACCTAATTATTAGTTCATTAATGTCTGGTGGTTTTACAAAAACAGCCAAAGTTTTTTCTGGAAATTTTTTCTTAATTCTTAATCCGCCAGCCACATCAATATCAAATATTACGTGCTTACCTTTTGCCCAAATTCTATCAACCTCTGACTTTAAAGTCCCGTAAAAATTATTAATGTAAACCTCTTCCCATTCTAAAAATTCATCTGCTTTTATTTTTTGTTTAAATTTTTCTGCAGACATAAAGTAATAATCTTCTCCGTCTATTTCTTTACCTCTAGCCTCCCTGGAGGTTGCAGATATTGAAAACTCAAGCCCAAATTCTTCTTGATGTAATAAATGACGTACAATAGTTGTTTTTCCTGATCCAGAAGGTGCTGAAAAAACAATTAATTTACCTTTAAATTGATTCATATTTTAAGTTATATCGTCTTACTGAATTTTTTTTCAGAATCTATATTATAATACGTTTAAAATTTGTTCTTTAATTTTCTCTAGCTCGTTCTTCATTTGAATAACGGCTTTTTGCATTGGAGCAAAGTTCGCCTTGGAACCAATTGTATTTACTTCTCTACCTATTTCTTGAACAATAAATCCTAATTTTTTCCCATTAGAGTCTGGGGTGTCTAATTCTTGTAAAAAATAGCTTAAATGATTTGCTAATCGAACCTTCTCTTCATTGATGTCAAGTTTTTCAAGATAGTATATCAATTCTTGTTCAAAACGATTTTCATCTATTGTCACTTTTAGTTCATCTATAGCTTTGTTTAAACGCTCTTTAACAAACGCTATCCTAGCCTCATCAAATGACTTAACTTCCACCAAAAAACTTTGAATATTTTTAATTCTCAATTTAAAATCATCTTCCAAAGAGGCTGCCTCGTCTATTCGATATTGAATAATATCTTTAATGGCTTCTTGAATATTGGTGTTTATTTGAGCCCATTCATCTTCATTTAATTCTTCTCGTTCAGTTTTTAAAGCATCTGGCATTTTAACTGCCATTTTTAATAGTTCTACATCATTAGAAGAGCCTGTTTGAACCACATTTCTTAACTGCTGCATGTATTCTGTAACAACGCCTTTATTTACTGTTGTCGAGGTTTCATCAGCTGTCATTTCTATATAAATAGAAAAATCTACTTTTCCTCTTACCAATTTAGAGGCCAATTCTTTTCTAACAGCTAGCTCTTTTACCCTGTAATAGGAGGGAATACGAACATTTAAATCTAAATTCTTACTATTAAGAGATTTTATCTCTATGGTTACTTTTTTATCTGATAAGTGTAATACGGATTTACCGTAACCCGTCATTGATTGAATCATTTATAATCTTTTTAATAGAGTACAAAGATACATTTTTAATTCGCTGTTATTTTTAGATGTTTTGGTTTAATCATCTAGTTTTAAATAACTTCAAGAAACCATTATAATTTTAGATGTGATTATAATTCTGATGAAAAGATTACATTTACATTTAAAAGTAATTCGTGTCTAACCACCAACATATTTTAATCATTAGACTTTCAGCAATGGGAGATGTAGCCATGACGGTTCCAGTTATTAGAGCACTCACAGAGAAATACCCAGACTGTAAAATAACAGTGCTATCTAAGCCTTTTTTTAAACCTCTTTTTGATACAATTCCTCAAGTTTCTTTTTTTGCCGCTCAAGTAAATACAAAACACAAAGGAATATTAGGGCTCCTTAAACTTTACCGTGAACTCAAAAAAGAAAAAATTACACATGTTGCTGATTTTCACAATGTATTACGTTCAAAAATACTGAGAGCTCTATTTATTTTTGATGGAAAACCTAGCATTTTTATAGACAAAGGAAGGGCTGAAAAAAAAGCATTAACAAGAACAAAAAATAAGATTTTTAAACAATTAAAAACCTCACACCAGCGATATGCAGACGTTTTAAACAAATTAGGTTTTACCCTAGACCTTTCAAACCCAACCCCAATAAATAAAATAAAATTAGCTGAAAAAATTACTCTTTATACAGGATTGAAAAAGGATACCTGGATCGGTATTGCTCCTTTTGCAGCATTTAAAGGTAAAGTATATCCACTTCAATTAATGGAAGAAGTAATTGAAGAAATGGCTTCAAAAGGATTTAAAATATTTCTTTTTGGGGGAGGAAAACGTGAGATAGAAATTCTGAACACCCTAGAAAACATCCATGATAGCATAGTTAATCTAGCTGGAAAACTCTCCTTTAAAGAAGAACTAGAAGTTATAGGTGTATTAGACTTAATGGTTGCTATGGATTCAGGCAATGCGCATTTAGCAGCAATGCAACAAGTAAAAACCATTACACTATGGGGGGTTACACACCCTTATGCTGGATTTGCTCCATTTGATCAACCCGACGATTATTCTGTGGTCTCAGATCTTGAAAAATATCCTAAAATACCCTGCTCAATTTACGGGAATAAAGTAGCAAATGGATACGAAAATGTAATGGAAACGATAGCACCAACTAAAGTGATAGAAAAAATTATGTATGTTTTAAATAACTAAAAAAAGAGCCATTAACGACTCTTTTATTAGTTTTTGGTTGTTGAATTCTTAGCTAATTATCATAAATTGTAGAGCTATGAATTTGCTAATTAAAATATTTTAACTTTATAAATATACGAAATTTTAATAAATACTTTTTTTTTAAAACTAAAATACAAAATATGATTGTACGTCATTTATTAAAACAAAATTCAGTTTTAAATACCTTCTTAAAAGAAATACGAAATCAAAATATTCAAAAAGATAGTATGCGTTTTAGAAGAAACTTAGAGCGTATTGGTGAAATTTTATCTTATGAATTAAGCAAAGAACTTGAGTATTCAAAAGAAACAACATTAACTGTATTAGGAGAAAAGAAATTGAAAGTGCACAGTAATGATATCATTATTTGTTCCATTCTAAGGGCTGGTCTTCCCCTTCATCAAGGAATTTTAAATTATTTTGACACTGCTGAAAATGCATTTATATCTGCATATAGGTACCCCCTGAAGAATGACAATGAATTTGAAATTAAAGTAGAGTATTTTGCAACTCCTACTTTAGATGGAAAAACTTTAATTATTGCAGATCCAATGCTAGCAACAGGAAAATCAATGGTTACTGTATATGAAGCAATTAAAAAATTTGGGACCCCTAAAAAAATTCATATTGTTTCTGTAATTGGTTCTAAATTTGGTGTCAATTTTATAAAAAATCATTTTCCTACAAATACAGAATTATGGATTGCTGATATCGATCCAATATTAAATGAGAAAGGATATATCGTTCCGGGGTTGGGAGATGCAGGTGATCTTTCTTATGGTCCTAAATTATAAATAGAATAATTGGAGTACAAAGTAATGCTGCAATAAAAATATTTTTTAAAAAAGGTTTTTGTATGCTTTCCAACCAATTTGTTAAAATAACAGAGATTGGAAAAAAAAGTAAGATCAATTGAGATTCATGAAGTGTATTTTGAATCAAGAGAATAGTAATCGCTATAAAAAGATTAAAAAGAATTAAAATCCAATAGTTTCTATAATTACCACTTATTGAAATTACTTTCGGAGTTTTAACTAGTATTGATATCAATACTAATGTTACTAATACTATTGTGGGTATAAAAATAGAGCTGTCTGTAAATAGTTCAAAATTATAATTAGCATACCAAAAAAATGATGCTGTAAATTCCTCTATTTGGTTAAACCAAAAACAATAGGTGACATAGCATATCACGGGAGCTAAAAAACCTAGACAAGGAATTAAGAGAGTTCTCAAATTTATTTTTTGGAATAACCAAATCGATAAAAATAATAATATCCCAAAAAGAACCATTTTTGGAGCTAACAGAAAAAGAATTCCTAACCAAAATCCACTATCAAATATTTTTTTGTGTAGGTCTTTGCCACTTCTTAAACTATAAAGTCTCCTTAAATAAACTAATACTAAAATATTTAAAAACAATTCATTCCTACTTAACATCGTATCAGGGAAAAACCCAAATAATAATACAAAAATTAAAAAACCATAAGAATTGTATAAGGTTAATTTATTTTTTGATAATATAAAATTATAAAAAAAGAAAAAAACTAAAAATAATACTAGCTGTAAAACTTTTTCTAAAACAATACTAAAATCAATAGTTGATATGGGTATTAATGAAATACTGCTAACTAAAAAAAAGCCAAGAAAAATTGAAAAAATGACAATAAAATTAACTGGATTTGATTTCCCAAAAAAATTGGCTAGCATACTTTGTTTTTATATTTTTGTACCGTAAATATACTTTAAGATATGATAGCATTCAATATTTTCAAATGGATTGGAGAATTATTCACTGATGTGTTGTTCTTACCCTTTAATAGTATTCGTTCCCTAGCACAAGAAGATTTTGGTTGGTGGATAGCAAATGCTGTGAATTGGTTTTTCTTAGGTGTTTTATTAGTTCTTTTGGCATACTGGATGAAAGAATCTCGAAGATTCGTCAAAGAAGGAACTGAAGATCGTGCTTAATTAAAAACTATTTTGGGAAGTAAAAATAAACTGAAACGTTTTCATGAAAACGAAACGTTTCCAAATGTCATTCAGCCGACAAGAGATGAAGTTCTCAGCAACTTCCCTTTTCAAGGAAAATGGCATTCTTTTTTTAAAAACAATAATCCCATCAGTGTTGAATTAGGTTGTGGCAAAGGAGAATACACAATTGCATTAGCTGAAAAAAACCCAGATAAAAACTTTATTGGCATTGATATTAAAGGGGCTCGCTTTTGGAGAGGGGCTAAAACTGCTTTAGAAAATAAACTAACCAATGTTGCCTTTATTAGAACACAAATAGAATTGGTAGATTCTATTTTTAGTAAAGCTGAAGTTGATGAAATATGGATTACATTTCCAGATCCACAAATAAAATATAAACGAACCAAGCATAGAATGACAAACCATGATTTTCTTTTAAAATACAATCACATTTTAAAAGAGGGTGGTGTTATAAATCTTAAAACAGATAGCGAATTTATGCATGGGTATACTTTAGGACTACTTCACGGAGAAGGTCATGAAATTTTACATGCCAACCATGATGTTTACAAAGATTATTATTCTCCTGATGAAGTTACAGGAACACAAACTTTCTACGAAAAAAAATACTTAGAAAAAGGAAAGGCGATAACTTATATTAAGTTCAGATTGAATTTTTAATTTACACCAATAGTTCTTTCAATCTTAGTAAAGAAAAAATCATTTTTACTATCTTACATCTATGAAAGAATCTGATAACTTTTTCGAAAAAGTATACCAAGTTGCACGTTTAATCCCTTATGGTAAAGTTACTTCCTATGGAAGTATTGCTAACTATTTAGGGGCTGCAAGATCTGCAAGAATGGTAGGCTGGGCTATGAATAATTCTCACAACCAAACAAAAGAAGTTCCTGCGCATAGAGTTGTCAACAGAAAAGGTTTACTCACAGGAAAACATCATTTTGGCGGAACTAATCTTATGCAACAATTGTTAGAAAATGAGGGGATTGTTGTCGTAGAAAATCAAATTCAGGAATTTGAAAAAGTCTTTTGGGATCCCATGAAAGAACTCTTATAAACTTCTATTATTTATATATAGATATTTGAAATTTACATGCTTTTCTATCTAAAGCATTAGCGTTATCTTTGCATTTTAGAATAAATCAACAAAAAATAGCATGTCTTTTACGAAGCAAGATATTTACAAGGCACTAGAAACCATAACTGAACCAGGTGAGGGGAAAAGCCTTATTGAAAATAACAATATTTCTAACTTAGTTGTGTTTGGAAATGAGGTTGTTGTTGATGTATCCATCAGTAATCCAGCACTCCAAGCCAAGAAGAAAATCGAATTAGAAATAAAAAAAGCAATTCATTCACTTGTTGATGAAAAGATTGAAGTTAAAGTAAACGTTAAGTCAATAGCAACTCCAAAAAAAGAAGAAAATTCAAACCTTATAAAAGGAAAGAAAATTCCAAATATTCAAAATATTATTGCTATTGCTTCGGGTAAAGGTGGGGTAGGAAAATCTACAATTACCGCAAACACAGCAATTAGTTTAGCAAAAATGGGATTTAAAGTTGGTGTTTTAGATGCCGACATCTATGGTCCATCAATGCATTTAATGTTTGATGTTGAAAAAGAAAGGCCTATTTCCATAAATGTTGATGGTCGATCAAAAATGAAACCCATAGAAAATTATGGCGTAAAGATATTATCATTAGGTTTTTTTACAAATCCTAATCAGGCAGTTATTTGGCGTGGTCCTATGGCTTCAAAAGCATTAAATCAGTTAATTTTTGATGCAGATTGGGGAGAATTAGATTTCTTACTGATTGATTTACCTCCAGGAACTGGAGATGTTCATTTATCTATAGTTCAGGCACTTCCCATTAATGGTGCTGTAATTGTGAGTACACCTCAAAATATTGCCCTAGCTGATGCTAAAAAAGGTGTAGCCATGTTTCAGCAAGAAAGTATTCAGGTTCCAGTGTTAGGAATTATAGAAAATATGGCTTATTTTACTCCTGAAGAACTCCCCGACAATAAATATTATATCTTTGGAAAAGATGGTGCAAAACATTTAGCAGAAGATATAACTACTAAGTTTTTGGGTGAAATTCCATTGGTACAGAGTATTCGTGAAGCTGGAGATGTTGGCCATCCAGTAGCATTACAAGAAAATACATTGTTAGAAAAGGCTTTTACTGATATCACCAAAGAAATGGTTTCAGAATTGCTAAAAAGAAATGCTAATTTACCACCAACCGAAGTTGTAAGAATTACAACAATGAGTGGTTGTAGCGCCGTAAAAAAGTAAGTTTATGACAACACAAGAAACATTAGAAAACGTTGAAAAAGCACTGAGTGAAATTCGCCCTTTTTTAGAAAGTGATGGTGGAAACATTAAACTGCTATCTATAGAAAATGAAGTTGTAAAAGTTCAATTGGAAGGAGCTTGTATTGGTTGCTCTGTAAATCAAATGACACTCAAGAATGGTGTTGAAGCTACCATAAAAAAATACGCCCCTCATATTCAGCAAGTTATTAATATTGATTAACTGATAAATAGAACTATTTAACTCTTGTTTTACCTGATTTTTAGTTAGAAATGATCAAAACAGATATTTTAATTATCGGAGCTGGGCCTACCGGACTTTTTACAGTTTTTGAAGCGGGGTTATTAAAATTAAAATGCCACCTAATAGATGCATTACCTCAGCCTGGAGGACAATGCTCAGAAATATATCCTAAAAAACCCATTTATGATATTCCTGCATATCCTGAAATTTTAGCAGGAGATTTAACAGAGAAGTTGTTAGAACAAATAAAGTCTTTTCAGCCAGGGTTTACCTTGGGTGAACGTGCAGAAACCATTGAAAAACTAGCAGACGATACTTTTATTGTTACTACCAATAAAGGAACAAAGCACCATGCTCCAGTTGTAGCAATAGCTGGTGGATTGGGAAGCTTTGAACCTAGAAAACCTCCCATTCCAGATATTACTAATTTTGAAGATACTGGTGTTGAATACATCATTCGTGATCCAGAAATGTATAGAAATAAAAAAGTTGTTATTGCAGGTGGGGGTGATTCTGCATTAGACTGGGCAATTTTTTTAACAGATGTTGCTGCAGAAGTAAGTTTAGTTCACAGAAGAAATGAATTTAGAGGCGCTCTAGATTCTGTTGATAAAGTTCAAGAATTAAAGGATGCAGGTAAAATTAATATGATTACTCCTGCAGAAGTAACTGAAATTTTAGGCGATAAAAAAGTAACAGGTGTCTCTATCATCAAAAATGGTGAAGAAAAAATTATACTAGAGGTAGACCACTTTATCCCCTTGTTTGGATTGTCTCCCAAGCTTGGCCCTATTGCAAATTGGGGATTGGAAATTGAAAAAAACGCTATCAAAGTAAATAATGCTTTAGATTACCAAACTAACATTCCGGGAATTTATGCCATAGGTGATGTGAATACCTATCCTGGAAAGTTAAAATTAATTTTATGTGGCTTCCATGAAGCCACCTTAATGTGCCAAAGTGCTTATAAACGTATACATCCAAACAAAAAGTACGTAATGAAGTATACCACTGTTGGTGGAGTTGAAGGATTTGATGGTTCTAAAAAAGAAGCGCCAAAAGCCGTTATAAAAAAAATTGAATAGCATTACAGGATTTAAATGTCAGATATTTCAATTAAAATAACAGACAGAAACGGAACGCTTCATGAAATTCAAGCGCCTACAGACATGGCCATGAATATTATGGAAGTTGTGAGGTCATACGAACTTGCAGAAGAGGGCACTATTGGGGTTTGTGGAGGAATGGCTATGTGTGCCTCTTGTCAATGTTATGTCAACTCAAATCATGAGCTTCCAGAAATGAGCCCTGACGAAGATTTAATGCTAGCAGAAGCCTTTCATGTTAAGGATAACAGCAGGTTAGGTTGCCAAATCCATATCAATGAAGCTTTAGACGGATTAGAAATAGAATTAGCTCCCGAGAGTTAAGCTTCATTCATACTTTTAATTATATTTGTAGAACGCCATTTATAAAAATGTCTAAATATGTATTGGTTAGAATTACTAATTTTATTAAAAAACCTCATCAAAAGGAATCCAGAGTAAACTGATTGATATTGGTCATTTCATATGTTGTTTAATAATCAAATCAAAAAAATATGCCTTTTTATCATAAACTCGGAAAAATTCCACCCAAAAGACACACGCAATTCAGAAAAGAAGATGGAAGTCTTTACTCCGAACAACTTTTTGGAACCATTGGCTTTGACGGAATGTCTACCAACTCATATCACGAATTTAGACCTACTA
>CAJQMN010000125.1 GCA_905479435.1 uncultured Flavobacteriaceae bacterium
TTAAAGCCTACAACAGTAGTAATATCATTTACATCAAAATACGTTGTAATGTTATTAATTTGACGTTGCATAATGCTTCGCCCATCTTTCAAAGGTGTTAGAGGCTTTGGAAAAGGATTTCCTAATCGAGAACCAATTCCAGCAGCTAGTATTATAATTTTCATGTGATGGTGTTACTATTATTTCTTTTATTATTCAAATACCAAAGATTCATATATCTATCAAGTACTCTGTAGGCTCTAATTTTTGATATTAGATACCCTGCATAACCGTCTAAAAACCCCAATCGGATAATAAAGTGAATGATGAATGTAACCAAAGGTTTTACAAATAAATGAAATAACCTTACTTTCTGACCTTTATCATGTAATTCTTGTGCTTGAATTTGAGCATACAGTTTCTGTTTTGTCATGTAATGATCAAAATCTCTATACGAAAAATGGTCAACTTTATTTTTAAAAAATCCGAGAGAGCCGTCTGCTTTTATAGTTTCATGAACCTTTTGACCGTTGTATCTACACTTACTTCTACGAAATAAGCGGATGACTTTGTCTCTTTGACAACCTGTATATTTTATTTGTTTATCTCCTAGATAAAAGTTTCTTCTAAGGTAAAATCCAACAAATTTTGTTGTAGCTTCATCTATATCTAAAATTTCTTTTTTTAGTTCCGGGGTAACTCTTTCATCGGCATCTAAAATATAAATCCAATCATTTTTTGCAAGATCTATGGCAAAATTCTTTTGTGAGGAAAAATCATCAAAAACTCGTTGAATAATTTTTACATTGTATTTTTTCGCAATCTCAACAGTTGCGTCTTGACTAAATGAATCTATCACAATGATTTCATCTGCAAAATCAACTGATTTTATAGAATCTTCAATATGAACTGCTTCATTTAATGTTGGTATGATTGCTGTAATTTTCATATTTCTTATACAGCTACATCATATTCTCGTAGCGCATCATTTAAAGAGGTTTTTTTATTGGTACTTTCTTTTCGTTTTCCAATAATTAATGCACAGGGAACTTGATAAGTACCCGCGGGAAATTCTTTAGTATAACTTCCAGGGATCACTACACTTCGCTCAGGAACCATACCTCTCATCTCTATAGGGGTATCACCCGTTACATCAATAATTTTCGTACTCATTGTTAATACTACATTAGCACCTAATACAGCTTCTTTACCTACTCTAACTCCTTCTACTACAATTGATCTAGAACCTATAAAAGCTCCATCTTCAATAATTACAGGAGAAGCTTGAAGCGGCTCTAAAACCCCTCCTATTCCAACTCCTCCAGACAAGTGAACATTCTTCCCTATCTGAGCACAACTTCCTACAGTAGCCCATGTATCTACCATTGTGCCTTTATCTACGTATGCACCAATATTAACATAACTAGGCATTAAGATTGTTCCTGGTGCAATAAAGGCACCATGTCTAGCTACTGCATTTGGAACTACTCTTATTCCTCTTGATTCAAAATTTCTTTTTAGTGGAATTTTATCATGATATTCAAAGATACCTGCTTCTAAGGTTTCCATTTTTTGGATAGGAAAATACAAGACCACAGCCTTTTTCACCCATTCATTAACTTGCCATTCAGATGCATTGGGTTCTGCTACTCGCAAAGATCCAAGATCTAATAAATTAACAACTTCTCTAATTGCATTAATGGTTCTTTCTTCTTTTAAAAGCGATCGATCTTCCCAGGCTTGCTCAATAATTTCTTGTAACAATTTCATTAAGTTAGTTATATTGAATTAATTCAATTTATCAGTTAAAATATGTTACAAATATAACACACAAAAAGGCTCTTTATTGCGAAGATACATTATTTAAACAAAAAAAAATATCATGTTAAAAATCGCTATTTTTGTAATAAAAATAATAAGAATGGCAAGAATTTTAGCATTAGATTATGGTGAAAAAAGAACAGGGATTGCTGTTACTGACGAACTACAAATTATTGCCTCCGGACTAATTACTGTTAAAACTGATAAATTGATTAAATTTTTAATTGATTATACCAACAAAGAGCAGGTTGAATTGTTTATTGTTGGTCTACCAAAACAAATGAACAACTCTGACAGTGAAAGCGAAAAACATATTCTCAGTTTTTTAAAACAACTTAAAAAATCATTACCAAAAATACCAATCAAACGAATAGACGAAAGGTTTACATCAAAAATTGCATTTCAAACCATGATAGATAGTGGGTTGAAAAAAAAGCAACGAAGAAATAAAGGATTAGTTGATGAAATTAGCGCAACTATTATTCTTCAATCCTATTTATACAGTAAATAAGTTTTCTACATATTCCTTTCTTCGTATTTTTGCCAAAAATTTATAAACCTTTATGATTTTACCTGTTGTAGCCTACGGAGATCCTGTATTAAGAAAAGTCGCTAAAGAAATTGGACCAGATTACCCCAATCTTAAAGAGTTGATTGCGAATATGAAACAGACCATGTATAATGCTAATGGTGTAGGTATTGCTGCTCCTCAAATAGGAAAATCTGTGCGAATTTTCATCATTGATGCAACTCCTTTTGCAGAAGACAAAGACATCTCTGAACTAGAAAGAGATCAATTGAAAGATTTTAAAGAGGTTTTCATCAATCCAATAATTATTAAGGAAGAAGGCGATGAATGGCCTTTCGCAGAGGGTTGCCTAAGTATTCCTGACATTAGAGAGGATGTTTTTAGACAAGAAACTGTGAGCTTTGAGTATGTTGATGAAAATTTTGAAAAACACTCGAAAACATTAAATGGTCTTGCAGCAAGAGTATTTCAACACGAATATGATCATCTTGAAGGCGTTTTATTTACTGATAAACTCTCTTCATTAAAAAAGAGAATCATAAAAAAGAAACTAGAAAAAATATCATTAGGAAAGATCACTTCTAGCTATAGAATGCGCTTTCCAAATATAAAAATTTAAATATATGGAGTTCAATAAAATTATTTCAGTTGCAGGAAAACCAGGGTTATTCCATGCAATTTCTCAAACAAAATCTGGGTTTATCGTGGAATCTCTGGTCGATAAAAAAAGATTCCCAATACCATCTACTAACAACGTGAGTTTGTTAGAAAATATAGCTATTTACACCTATGAGGAAGAAGTGCCCTTATTAACAGTATTTAAAACCATGTATGAGAAGACTGAAGGTAAAGAAACAATTAGTCATAAAGAGAGTGGTCAAAAACTAGCAACATACTTTTCTGAAATACTTCCTGATTACGACGAAGAAAGAGTATATACCTCAAATATCAAAAAAGTAATACAATGGTATAATTTATTGGTAACTTCTGGTTTAGATTTTTCTGCTGTTGAGGCCGAAGAAGAAAATTCAGAAAAGGTGTAGATGAATTCAAGAAAACAGCAATTAGTAGCATTTAACCGTTTGTTAGACATCATGGATGATCTTCGAGAGAAGTGTCCTTGGGATAAAAAACAAACTTTCGAGTCTCTTAGACATTTAACTATCGAGGAAACTTATGAGCTCACTGATGCTATTTTAGAAAATGACCTTAATGAAATAAAAAACGAGCTTGGCGATGTATTACTACATCTTGTTTTTTATGCTAAAATTGGGTCAGAAAAAAAATCATTTGATATTGGCGATGTCGCTAATGCAATTTCTGATAAATTAATAGCTAGACATCCTCATATTTACGGAGATGTGACTGTTGAAAATGAAAATGAAGTAAAAGAGAATTGGGAAAAACTTAAACTAAAAGAAGGAAAAAATTCAGTTTTAGAGGGGGTTCCAAAAAGTTTACCCGCTTTGATAAAAGCCAACAGAATTCAAGATAAAGTTTCTGGAGTAGGTTTTGACTGGGAACAACCCAATCAAGTATGGGAAAAAGTTCAAGAAGAATTGTCTGAGCTTAATGAAGAAATTAAAAAAGGGACAAAAGACACCATAGAATCTGAATTTGGTGATGTATTATTTTCAATGATAAATTATGCGCGTTTTATAAATGTTAACCCAGAGAACGCTTTAGAAAAAACAAATAAAAAATTTATAAATCGATTTCAGTTTTTAGAAAAAGCTGCTAAAAAAGAAGGTAAAAAACTAGCTGAAATGACATTATCGGAAATGGATGTATATTGGGAACAATCAAAGAAAATGTTTAAATAATTGACGTCTAGATAAGGTTTAGCCTATCAAATGAGAAAATAGTAATAAATGAATGTATTAGTAACTATTAATTGCAAAGGACCCTTCAGTGTTTACAGAGCTCAGATTGAAATGATTTGTTTATTACAAAATAAAGGGGTAAACATTAAAGTAATTGGTTTTTACGATAGTCTAATAAAAGATTTTTTCGATACTAAAGGAATAAACAATTCCAATATCTTTCCAAAAACAACCATTGACAAGCAATATATAAATGATGTAAAAAACATCATTACAGATGAAAAAACTGATATCCTTCATGTCCTAGATGGAAAGTCTTTAAGAAATTGTGTGCTTGCTGTAAAAAAAGAAAGAATAAAATTAATCACCTATTTTGGATCTGCTAGTTTGTATTGGCACGATTTAAGCTCATATTTAACGTATTTAAATCCTAGAGTTGATAAAATAATATGCAATAGCATCTACGTATTTGATCATGTAAAAAAACAATTATTCAAAAAAAATAAGAATAAAGCAATAAAAATATACAAAGGATACGATCCAAATTGGTTTGAAAGTGTAAAACCTTTCGATTATACTTCACTTGGTATCTCAAAAAATTGTATGATTGTTACTTTAGCGGGAACAAACACAAAAAATAAAAGAATTTCTGACTTCATAAAGTCTTCTAAATTTTTAACTACAAAAAAAGAAGTTCATTATGTAATTATTGGAAAGTTTACCAAAGATAAAGGGTTAGAAAAATATAAAGACGAAAGCCCTTTAAAAAATAATATTCATATTCTTGGTTTAAGACCTGATGCTATTTCATTAATTAAAGGAAGTGATATTTATGTTCAAACCTCATTAAGTGAGGGGTTTGGAAGAGCAATTAGTGAAGCCATGTCTGTAGGCAAACCAATTATAATGACAAATGCAGGAGGGTGTACAGAATTGATTGACGATACATGTGGAATTATTACTCCAATAAAAAAACCTATTGCTCTAGGTAAGGCAATCTCTAGTTTGATAAACAATAATGAATTGCGGCTTCAAATGGGAATCAATGCAAAGAAACGTATGGAAAAGGTATATCATATTCATGACACTGTTGAGGATACATTTAAACTATACCAACACGTATTTAAAAACTAAAACAACTTTACTTCAAATAAAAAAGTCACTCAAGGAGTGGCTTTTGTTTATTTAACTAACTTCTTAGCATTCTTAACTTTTTGCTTCATTAAAGCAAAATTAATTACTTCATGCATCTCCGTAACATAATGAAATTTCAATCCTTTTAAATAACTCTTTTTTATATCTGCAATATCTTTTTCATTGTCTTTACAAAGCATTATTTCCTTAATATTTGCTCTTTTTGCAGCTAGAATTTTTTCTTTGATTCCACCTACAGGTAATACTTTTCCTCGCAGAGTTATTTCACCAGTCATGGCTAACTTATTTTTCACTTTGCGTTGGGTAAATACTGAAACTAGTGAAGTTAACATGGTAACTCCTGCACTTGGACCATCTTTTGGAGTAGCACCCTCTGGAACATGAATATGAACATTGTACTTATCAATTATTTCTGGATCTATTCCAAATTCAATTGCATTTGCTTTAATGTATTCCATGGCTATGGTAGCCGATTCCTTCATTACTTTTCCTAAATTTCCTGTAATGGTAAGTGCCCCTTTTCCTTTCGATAAAATAGACTCTATAAATAAAATATCTCCTCCTACACTAGTCCAAGCTAAACCAGTTACCACACCTGCTACTTCATTATTTTCATACTTATCTCGTTCTAATCTTGGAGCTCCCAAGATGGTTACAATATCTTCATTGGTAATAGCAATATTATATTCTTCTTCTAAAGCAATAGATTTGGCAG
>CAJQMN010000126.1 GCA_905479435.1 uncultured Flavobacteriaceae bacterium
CCACCCCATATCCCGTTAACATCTAGGGTAGGGCGTATGGAGTTTCTTTCATTTGTTGTATAGCCTTCCTCTCCATATACAGCATCAATAGCTAATGCTTTTTTATAATTTTCTAAAGAGAAAGGTGCTTTTGCCATTTCATCTCTTTCTGCTCTGGAGAGTTCTTCTACTTTTTCATAAAAACCAGGAATGGTAATATGGTTATTTTCATCATGCAATGAAGCAATCATCTTTGTTAAAATATTAATCGGGTTGGCTACTGCACCACCATACAAGCCAGAGTGTAAATCTCTATTAGGTCCTGTAATTTCTACCTCAACATAACTTAAACCTCTTAGTCCTGTTGTAACCGAAGGAATATCATTGGCAATCATTCCAGTATCAGAAATTAAAATGATATCATTGGCTAATTTTTCACGGTTATTTTTTACAAACCACCCCAAACTCTCAGAACCTACTTCTTCCTCTCCTTCAATCATAAATTTTACATTACAAGGTAGATTTCCTGTGGTGGTCATATATTCCATAGCTTTTATATGCATGTACATTTGACCTTTATCATCACAGGCTCCTCTAGCAAAAATAGCTCCCTCAGGATGAAGCGCTGTTTTTTTAATCACTGGTTCAAATGCCGGAGAATCCCATAACTCTAGTGGATCTGCGGGTTGAACATCGTAATGACCATACACTAAAATAGTAGGTAAATTATTATCAATTATTTTTTCTCCGTAAACAATAGGGTACCCTGGAGTTTCACATATTTCTACAAAATCACAACCTGCTTTTTCTAGCCGATCTTTTACAGCTTCAGCAGTATTTAATACCTCTTGTTGGTACGCTGGATCTGCACTAACAGAAGGGATTTTTAGGAGCTCAATAAGTTCATTGATAAAACGATCTTTATTTGCTTTTATATAGTTTTTGATGTCTGACATGTTTATTTTTTTTCGCATTCAAAAATACTAAAATTCCTTCGATTCCGCTTTGCAAATTCAGACGAATGCTTATATTTGCAATCCGAAAGCTGAAAAAGTATTTCAGCTTTAGTTGCAGGCGTGGTGGAATTGGTAGACACGCTAGACTTAGGATCTAGTGCCGCAAGGTGTGAGAGTTCGAGTCTCTCCGCCTGTACAAATAAAAACCTCATCCTATTGAATTTTCAATAAGTTGAGGTTTTTTAGTATGTGTACAATTTAAGCCATAAATTTCTTTAAAGGTTCTACTTTAATCAAAGACTTTAAATTATCAAAGTAGATTAATTATGAATAAAACTATAATCAATTTCTTCTACAGAAATTTGTTGATATTTTTTCGCAAATTTACTGCTCAACAACTTTTTTAATTCCTCTATCTCTTGCTGATTAAATAACAAAACCAAATTTCCTTGAAGTGTTGGTATTGGGATGTTCTTTTTTACTTTGGGGCAAGGATAGTTCTCATTCCAATATGAAGTATCTAAATGCAAAATATATTTTTTAAATTGAATATATTCTTTTTCTGTAAACTCAAAAAAAATGTTATTAAAGGTAAGATGGTAATGATTACATTTTGTACATAGTGTTAATTCTCCGCTTTTTACTTTACCTATTGTTCTTATATAATTGCACATAATATAAATATTATTTATTTAGATTTAATTAAAATAACTTATATTTGTCAAATATAAAATAGAATCATTCTAAATAAAAATTATATTACTAATTTTTTGATTAATTTTTTATTGTTTTTTGAACGAGTAAATACTATTAATTTTTGGAAGTAAAATTAATTCTACTCTCTTTACTTTTTTATTTGAATTTGGCTCTTCAGCAATGAGGGGCTTTTTTTGATTATGTACTTAAATTTTTACATCTAAAGCATCGCGTAAAGCATTACCAATTAACATAAAGGCCATAACTAAACTCATAATGGCTACTCCAGGAATTAGAGCAAGATAGGGTTTTCCAAGAATGATATAATTGTAGTGATTTTTTATGATTGCTCCCCATGATGGAGTTGGGGGTTGGGCTCCAATTCCTAGGAAACTTAAGCCACTTTCTATAAGAATTGCTGCTGCAAAATTGGCTGCAGAAATTACAATTATGGGTGCTATAATATTTGGTAATATGTGTCTAAAAATAATTCTAAAGTTAGAAAAACCTAAAACCTTGGCAGCTTCTACATACTGTTGTTGTTTGGTGGTTAAGACCTGCCCTCTAACAACTCTAGCAACCTCAACCCACATGGTTAACCCAACAGCAATAAATACTTGCCAGTAGCCTTTACCTAGAGCTAAAGTTATTGCGATTACCAGAAGTAAAGTAGGGATAGACCATGTGATATTAATCAACCACATAATAAATGCATCTATTTTACCACCATAATATCCAGCAATTGCTCCAATACCAATGCCAATACATAAAGATATAAATACAGCAATAAACCCTATAAAAAATGAGATTCTTGTTCCTATAAGTAGTCTACTCAATAAATCTCTACCATATTTGTCTGTTCCAAAATAAAAAGTTTTCTTTTTAATGTATTTTTTTGGTGTATTATTTAATAGACTTAAGTTTATTTTTTTTGGATACCCATCGTCGTAGCCAATATATTCTAAGGCTTCTTGATGTATATGATAGGATTTAATAGCAATCTCTGTATTTGTTTGTGTATTTCCAAAGAAAAGTCTCTTAATAAATGATTGTGAGCTTTTTTCTTTTGATGGAATAGATAGCATATTTACAGAGAAACCTGGTCCTTTTGAATGGATTTCTATATGCATTTGGTTTGCATTCTGACTATTGTCTGGAGCAATTAAGTAACCAAACACGGCAATAAACCCACAAAAAACAACGAACCAAAAACTAAATAAGCCAATTTTATTTTGCTTAAATTTTTGAAGAGCAACTTTGGAAAGTGATTTTGATTGGTTCATTATTAGTACAAAAGTAAAAAACCTGATAAGTTATACAAACATATCAGGTCTTTTAGAATTTTAATTTTATTTGGGGTTAATTTTTAACAATCTTTTGATTGCTTACTAATTTTAATTCACTCAAAACATTTAATGCCTCAGAAATATAAAGATCTTTAGATAGATTTTTATGCCAAGCATCTCTTTTTTCTTTTAAATCTTTGTTTAATTCAAATAGAGGTAATTCATAACTTGGAGAATTGAAGGCTAATCCTGATTGATATTTAAATACTGATTTAAATTTTTCAGCATACGCATCGCTTAATTTTGATTCTTTTTGATATTCTTTGTAATTTAAGGAGAAAGAAGAATCATCTTGTACTTTTTTTAACCACTTTGCGTATTCGTCGATTAGTTGAAACTTTGGATCTTTATTTATTCTTTCTATGCTAGTGGTAACTACGTCAGAAAAATTACTGTAGGTATTAACTTGAGAATAAGATGCTTGAGGTACCTTATCCCAAGGTAATGCTCCCTCAAGATCACGTTCTCCATACTTCATATAACTGAAACGGGTTGGCATAGCTATATCTGAATATACCCCCTCAACCTGAGTAGAACCTCCATTAATTCTATAAAATTTTTGAATTGTCATTTTTAGGTATCCTAAATCATTTTTATAATTTGGATAAAATTTATTTATAGGTAAAATGTTCTGCACCGTTCCTTTACCATAAGTTTGATTACCTCCAAGAATTACAGCCCTGTTGTAATCTTGCATCGCTGCTGCAAAAATTTCGGACGCAGACGCAGACAATTCATTAACTAGAAGAACCAATGAACCTTTCCATTGAATTCTGTTGTCAACATCTTGTTTAACGATAGGGGTTTCATTTCTATATTTTACTTGAACAACTGGGCCTTTGTCAACAAATAAACCTGCTATTTTAATAGCTGTGTCTAAAGAGCCTCCACCATTATTTCTTAAATCAATTAATAAACCCTCAACATTTTCTTCCTTAAGACGTTCAATTTCTTTTTCCATGTCTTTGGCAGAATCTCTAAAGTTTCTGTCATCAAAATTTATATAGAACTTTGGTAAATCTATAACACCGTATTTTTTTCCATCTTTTTCAACAACAGAAGACTTCACAAAGGTTTCTTCTAATTGAACAATATCTCGAGTAATTGTGATCACTTGAGTAGAACCATCAATTTTTTTCTTAACAGTTAACGATACCTTAGTATCCTTTGGCCCTTTAATAAATTTTATTGCATCATCTAAACGCATACCTACAATATCAACTGGATCCTCATTTTCTTGAGCTACTTTTAAAATAATATCTCCATCTTCTAAATCACCTTGTTTCCAAGCTGGCCCTCCAGAAACTAACTCAACGATATGGGTGTAAATACCTTTCTTTTGTAGACGAGCACCAATGCCTTCAACTTTACCAGACATATCTTGATCAAAACTTTCTTTAATATTTGGAGGCATATAAATGGTATGAGGTCCAAATGCTTCAGTAATACTATTTAAATAAGTTGAAAACCAATCACGATGTTCTAATTCATCTATTCGTATGTATAAATTTTCCATGGATTCCATAACATCTGCTCTTGCCTTTTTTTCTAGGGTAGAAAAAGATCTCTTTTTAAAAGATTGATCTTTTTTAAACTCCTCTTCATCCAAATTCTCTTGGTCTCGAATTTTATCTATGGTTTGGAGTTTAAGTTGTTTTCTCCAAAAATTTAAAAGTTCTTTTTCTGTTTTTGCGTAATCAATTGCTTTAAAATCTAAATCAATAACTTCGTCTTTTTTGTAATTGAAAGGTTTTTTTAAAATCGCATTATAATAATTTTTCGCATTCTTAATTTTCTCCAAAAACCTGCCATATACAAGACTATAAAAAGCAATATCAGACTCTTTGAGTTGATTGTCTATTTGATATTTGTACTTAGAAAATTCCTTAATATCAATTTTTGTAAAATATCTTTTAGACGGGTCTAAATCAGCAATAAAATTATTGAAAACCATTTCAGAAAAATCATCATTTAATTCTTTTTGATTGTAATGACCTTTCGTGAGCATGTAGTTCAATACAGAAATTAAAACCTTGTCTTTTTCTGGATCTTGATCGTTAGTAATCTTAAGATTTGCAAAACTTGTACTGCCTACTAATAAAAAAAGTAACAGGAAATGGGTAGTAAGTTTAGTTCTCATATAGATATCTATTATTTGTGTGATTTTCATAGTGTTTTTAAAGCTGTTAGACATTGCATCTAGTTTTAGATTCAATACCGGTATGTAGGTGTGTTGATCAAACAAAAATAATTAAAAACCAAATTAGACCTTCTTTACAAAATGTTAAAAAATATTCTTATTTAATTGGCTTACATTTGTGTAAAATCTTGTAAAAATGACAAATAAAAGACCTCTAATCTTAGTGACAAATGATGATGGTATCACAGCTCCTGGAATAAGAGCATTAATTCAAATTATGAATACAATAGGTGATGTTATTGTTGTTGCTCCAGATAGACCCCAGAGTGGAATGGGACATGCGATCACAGTAGATAATGTATTACACTGTAATCCAATCACTATAGATGATGGTCCGCAAATTGAATATAGTTGTTCTGGTACACCCGCAGATTGCGTAAAAATGGCTATTAACGAAATTTTAAATCGTAAGCCAGATTTATGTGTTTCTGGAATAAATCATGGGGCAAATTCATCTATCAATGTTATCTACTCAGGAACAATGAGTGCCGCTGTTGAAGCAGGTATAGAGGGGGTTCCGGCAATTGGATTTTCATTGTTAGATTTTAACTATAAGGCAGATTTCAATCAAGGAAAAGAATTTGTAAAAAGAATTACACTAAGTGCCTTAAAAAATGGTATTCCAGAGGCAACTGTCTTAAATGTAAATATTCCAAAACTAAAAAAGGAGCACATTAAAGGGATTAAAATTTGTAGACAAGCTAATGGGTATTGGCGAGAAGATTTTGATAAACGAAAAAGCCCATTTGGAAAAGAATACTATTGGCTGTCTGGAGAATTTGTAAATAAAGACAAGGGAGAAGATACTGACATATGGGCATTAGAAAATGGTTATGTTTCTGTTGTACCGGTTCAATTTGATTTAACAGCACATCACATGATTCAAAAACTAAATTCATGGGATTTATAAAAAAAGAAATTTCTATTGGTTTTTTAATTTCTATAGTTGCAACTTTTTGTGGGATCTTTTTGTACTTGCAATATTTTTCTAAATATGGATTTGAGGAAACTATTCTTATGATTAAAGAAGGGAATTTATATGCCCAAGTATTATCATTATCAGCTCTGCCTAATCTCTTTGTGTTTTTTGTTTTTATTAAAAAAAAACAAGATTATAGAGCAAGAGGTGTTTTAATGGCTTCCATTTTAACAGCTTTGGTTACCTTTGTGTTGAAATTCATATAGTTTAAAAGCAAACATGACTTCAAGTAGATTTGACAATTTTATTTTTTAAGATTACTTTACTTGACCTAACAATTTCATTCATATGAAATATTATATCATAGCAGGAGAGGCTTCTGGAGATCTTCACGGTTCAAACTTAATGAAAGCTTTGTATAAACAAGACCACAAAGCAGCTATAAGATTTTGGGGTGGTGACCTTATGAATAGTGTTGGTGGAACTCTTGTGAAACACTATAAAGAAAGAGCATTCATGGGGTTTGTTGAAGTTTTTATGAATCTTAATAAGATTCTTAGAATGATTTCTTTTTGTAAAAAAGACATCCTAAGTTTTCAGCCAGATGTACTTATTTTTATTGATAATTCAGGATTTAATTTACGTATAGCAAAATGGGCAAAACTTCTAGGGTTTAGAACTACTTATTATATTTCTCCCCAAGTTTGGGCCTCAAGAGCTAATAGAGTAGAAAAAATTAAAAAATACATCGATCAGATGTATGTAATTCTACCTTTTGAAAAGGAATTCTACAAGAAGTGTAATTTCGATGTTACTTTTGTTGGTCATCCTTTAATTGATGCTATTGCTGATAGAAAACAAGTTGACGAAATTAAATTTAGAGCAGAACATCAGATAGGAGATAAACCAATAGTGGCTCTTCTTCCAGGAAGTAGAAAACAAGAAATCACAAAAATGCTCTCAGTCATGCTATCATTGGTTGATGATTTTTCTAATTACCAATTTGTAATTGCAGGTGC
>CAJQMN010000127.1 GCA_905479435.1 uncultured Flavobacteriaceae bacterium
CCTTCCTCAATTTTAATGGCATTAATGGCCTCTGGTTTAAATGGTCAGAACTTTGCCTTTAATGGATATTTACCAATAGATAATTCTGAAAGAAAAAAAGGAATTAAAGCTTTAGAAAAATTATCTATGGAGAAAAATCAATCTCAAATATTTATTGAAACACCTTATCGAAATCAAAAAATGTTTACAGATTTAAAATCAGTTTTAAGTCCTAGAACATTATTATGTATCGCAATAGATATTTCTCTACCTAATGAATTCATAAAGACTTTTACAATTGCTCATTGGAAGAAACAATCACCAGACTTACATAAAAGACCAGCAATATTTATTATTCAAAAGTAATTGTTTAAATACCTGCTTTTCGGTCTCCTTTTATGAATGATACATCATATCCAGCAAAAGCTTTCATGTAGGAATTAATTGAGGATCCATAGGCATCCGAACAATTTTTTTGCCCATTACTTCGAAGATATTTTTTCACATTACCTGCACCACTTAAATGAGCCGCAGCTAAAATTCCAGATTCTGTAATTTTAACACCATTTATAATTTTACCAACACTTCTTTTGATGTCTTTTCTAAGAATCCATTTATTCACTCTACAATAAGCAATAAATACTTTTTCTTGTAATTCAGGATCATGTAAAAATAGAGTGGTGTTGTAGATTTTAAAACGCTCTAGAGTAGTTGATCCAAATTGGTATTTTCCTAAATACCCAAGCGTGTTTATGACTCTATACTTTCCCTGGGATTCTTTAAAAGCTAGTGCCTCTTTAAATCCAACGAAGTTTCTTTTTAGGTGTAAAATATTTGATCTATCTTCAAAATTCGATAATAAAACCAAAGGAGATATGTTATTTTTTGGGAACTTGTAAAGCACAGGATTTTTTGTAGCACTAACAAACCCTAAAAATAAAATCAATAAAAAAATAATCTTCTTAATATTTATATATCTTTCTGTTAAGCGGGTGCAAAGATACAATTTAATTATAATATGCTGATTATCAGTTTTTTTAAATGTAAATAATGAAAATTTATTCTGGTTTTTATGTGAATAGTAAGATTCAAAGATTATATATTAATAGAATTAACATAAAAAACGGTATTTGATTATATTTATGATTTATTCTTTTTTGATTAAAATCAAATAAATTATCTATTGATACCCTTTCTATTTAACCATCTTTGATATGTAGTTGCATTTTTATTGTGTTGTGACAAGGTACTTGCGAATTCATGAAATCCATATTTTGTAACACTAGCACACATGTAAATATAATTATGCTTTTTATAATTTAATACGGCATCTATTGATGATATATCAGGCATACCTATTAAATTTGGAGGTAAGCCCTTATTTAAGTATGTATTAAAAGGAGATGCTATTTTTAAATCTTTATACAAAACTCTTTTTACTTGAAAATCCATGCCGTTTTTTTTCTTTAACATGTAAATAATTGTTGGGTCTGCTTGTAAGGGAATGCCTCTTTTAATTCTATTTAAGTAAAGACCTGCTACTATTGGTCTTTCAACCGTTTTTACTGTTTCTTTCTGAACTATTGAAGCTAAAGTTATTACTTCCTCCCTAGATAGTTTTAATAACGAAGCTTTAGTTAATCTTTCTTCATTCCAAAACTTATGATATTCTTTTAATAACTTGTTTCTGAAATTTTCAGCAGATACATTCCAGTAAAACTCATAAGTATTAGGAATTATGATGCCTAAAACAGAGGCTGTTGTGAGTTTATTGTTTTTAAGGAAAACAGAATCTTTGAAAACTTTCAAAATTGAAATTGAGTCTGCTTCTATCTGTGATGATATCCGTCCTGAAAATTTTTCAAGTGTATCTTGATTGTTAAAAGAAACTTTTACAGGAGTTTGATTACCACTCCTAAGAAGATTAATTACATCATTTAAAGACATGCCTTTAGTTAGTATGTATTTCCCAGCTTTAGGCTTGGAGTAATTTTTCTGATGTGCTAACCAATTAAATTTAGGTATTGTATGAGTAGAAGGGTTTTGTTCATTATCAAGGTTTTTGGATAAAGTTTTTTCAATAGCACTGATAGTATCAGAAGAACCGACGAAAACTATACAATTTTTAGTGATCAACTCACCATAAATAGATTGATAAAAATTATAAGATAAAACACCAGTTAGAATGCTAATACCTAAAAAGAGAAAAAGGATTTTTTGTTTATTCATTAATCAATTGAAATATAAATTCATCTTTAAAGGCTCCATTAAAAAAAAGCCAATCTTTTTTTTCTCCAATTTTTTTAAAATTAAAACCTGAAAATAAAGCGATACTTTGTTCATTGTCTGGAATAATATTTGCAAAGATTTGATGTAGATTTAGTGTTTTAAAACAGTAGGGTATTAAAACAGACAATGCATCAGTAGCAAAGCCAGATTTTTGATATTTTTTATGAATTAAAATACCTATTCCTGTTCTGTGGTGTTGAGGATTAAAATCAAACAAATCAATCATTCCAACAGCCTTGCTAGTTTTTATTTCTTCGATAATTAAGCGTAATTGTTTGGCTTCATAAATATCTTGATGAGCATTTTCTAAATACTGCGTTAATATAAACTTAGAAAAAGGGACTAGAGTGTTACTAACCTGCCAAAAGTTAGTGTTATTTTCTGTTGTATATAAAAAATCTAAATCTTCAGGCTCTAAAGCTCTTAATCTAATTTTTTCTCCGTTTAAAATCATCATGAAAAGGCTATTTTTCCTTCAAAAACAAATGTTGCAGGTCCAGATAAAATAATATCAGTATAATTTCCTTTGTGTTCTTTAAATTGAACTTCTAAACTACCTCCCAAAACAATCAATTTAATACGATTACTTGAAGATTTCTTATTAAAATGCATGGCAATTGCAACAGCAGTTACACCGGTACCACAGGCAAGAGTTTCGTCTTCGACACCTCGCTCATAGGTTCTTACTTTGAAAGTTTCATTACTCAGTTGTTCAACAAAGTTCACATTACAACCTTCAGCTTGGTAATGCTTATTTATAATTTGCCTACCTTTTGTAACCACCGGAAAATCTTCTAAATTATCTACAACTTCTATATGATGTGGTGAACCAGTATTTGTAAATACTGAATTTCCAAAAACTTTAATATCATTAACATTGATCATTTGAAGTGATACTTTATTGCCATTAATTCCTGCATAATGCATACCATCAATTGCAGAAAATTTAGTTTTTTTATCAAAAAGTTGTAGTTTTTTTGCAAATGCAACAATACATCTTCCACCGTTTCCACACATGGTGCTTTCGTTTCCATCAGCATTATAATAAATCATTTTAAAATTTGAATTTTCATCGTTTTCTAAAAGAATTAATCCATCTGCACCAATTCCAAAATGACGATTACACAAATTCGAAATCAATAAATTATTGTTTTTTGGAAAAAAAAGTGCTCTATTATCAAAAATAATAAAATCATTTCCAGTTCCTTGATATTTATAAAAGCTCACGTTCATAAGGTTCAAATATACATAAAAGTGGAATAATATCGGAGTGTTAAAATCGGGTTAAAATGCGTTAAAATTGTTAAGTCTGTTGATTGAATTTAGTTATTTTTTTATTTTTGGTAGAGAAAAATAATAGATTATGAGAAAATTTTTAAGTTATTTAGGTATTGCTGTCCTTGGTGGTGTTTTTTCATTACTCGGACATCGTATTTTTAATGAAAAAACTGAGAGTTTAATAAAAGATAATATTGCTCCAATTCAAACTTTTAAAACAAATTATAATGCTACTGAGTTTGAGTTAAATACTGCTACTTACGCACCAACTAATTTTACAGTTGCAGCAGAAAAAACAATTCACGCAGTTGTACATGTAAAGAATACTGCCATTTCATCTGGAATAAATTCTTTTGCAGATTTATTTAATGGATCAAAAAGACAACAACAAATTGGAACTGGAAGCGGTGTAATTATTTCTTCTGATGGATACATTGTAACCAATAACCATGTTATTGACGGTGCATCAGATTTAGAGATCACATTAAACAATAGAAAAAAATATAAAGCAGAACTTATAGGTACAGATGTTAAAAATGATATTGCTTTGTTAAAAATCGAATCAACTGAATCTTTACCTTACATTCCCTTTTCTGACTCAGATAATCTTAAAATCGGTGAGTGGGTTTTAGCGGTTGGTAACCCATACAACTTAACCTCTACTGTTACTGCAGGTATTGTTAGTGCTAAAGGAAGAGATTTACAAGGAAATTATTCAACAGACTCTTTTATTCAAACAGATGCAGCTGTTAACTCCGGTAACAGTGGAGGTGCGCTTGTTAATTCTAGAGGCGAATTGGTAGGAATTAACACAGCAATCTCGTCTAAAACAGGGTCTTACATTGGTTACTCTTTTGCTGTACCCTCTAACATTACTAAAAAAATAATTGATGATATTCTTGAATTTGGTAAAGTTCAAGAGGCCATAATTGGATTTGTACCTGACTTAAGAGAGGATGATATTGAAGGGGTGAGAATTGGAGATTTTGCAGAAGGTAGTAATGCTGAAAAATCAGGTCTGGAAAAAGGAGATATTATTGTAAAAATAAATGATGTGAAAATTTCTAAATTTTCTGAATTGACTGGGCAACTATCTGCAAAAAGACCGGGGGAATCAGTAGAATTAATTATAGACAGAAATGGACAAACTTTCACCAAATCAGTCAAATTAATTAAAAGAATAGTACGCTATATCTCAAGAACTTATGGTCTAGAATTAATTGATGACCCTAAAGGAGCAAAAATAATCAGAGATGGTCTTTCAGAGGATAATTCGTCCAGTATAAAAGGGTACATTATTACTAAAATCAATGGAACTAAAATTGATACTGCTTCAGAGGCAATCAAACTTTTAGATGGCCTTTCAAGAAAAGGATACCGTTTAAAAGTAGAAATGATTGATTTAAATGGTGAGGTTAGTGCTTACTTCTTTTAGAATATTTTAATAGTTTTTTGGCACTACTTTGTGGGTTGAAATACTTGTATATTAAATTTTAACGAAATCGATTTCGTATTGAAGAAAAAAGAAATACTTTTGTGCAAATTTAATGGTAAGATCAATACACATGTCAAAAGAAAAAAAATACGAAAAAGAAGTTATCGCCCAAGCTAAAACAAGGAGAGCTACAACAGAATTTATAAATATTATTAATGACTTATGGTATGATAAGTCTATTGAGTTGGTTTTGTTTAGAAACACATTGGTAGATAAAAGAGCTAGTGAGATTTTAAATCTAATTAATTATGCTAAAGAATTTGTTGGAAAACCAATTTCAGTTTATGATGCATTAGATATTGCTAAAGCTATCCAAAGTATTCAGTTGCCTTCATCTAAATTAGACATCGGAAAATTAGCTTATGAGTGCTATTTAGACATTAATGGAAGTGAAGATAAAATAACATTTGTCAAAAGACAATTAAAGAATGTTACAGAGGCAAAAGATATTCAACCAAAAGATGTTGTGCTTTATGGTTTTGGTAGAATAGGTAGACTGCTTGCTAGAGAGTTGATGTCAAAAATGGGTAAGGGTTCTCAATTGAGATTAAGAGCAGTGGTTACAAGAGGAAAAATCACCAAAAATGTATTAGACAAAAGAGCTTCTCTACTTAGAGTAGATTCTGTACATGGAGATTTTTTAGGAACTGTACAGACCGACACAGAAAATAATGCGTTGATCATCAATGGAACTACTGTCAAAATGATATCAGCTAAATCTCCAGAAGAGATAGATTATACAAAATATGGTATTCAAGATGCATTAATTGTAGACAATACAGGAGCTTTTAGAGACCAGGAAGCATTAGCTAGGCATTTAAAAGCTAAAGGAGCATCTAAAGTTTTATTAACTGCTCCTGGAAAGGGAATTCCAAATATTGTTCACGGGGTTAATCACAAAAAATATCATCCAGATACACAAGATATTTTTTCAGCAGCTTCATGTACTACAAATGCAATTACTCCTGTTTTAAAAGTCTTAGATGACAACTATGGGATTATAAAAGGACATTTAGAAACTATTCATGCCTACACCAATGATCAGAATCTGGTAGATAATATGCATACCAAAAATCGAAGAGGAAGAGCGGCGGCATTAAATATGGTGATCACTGAAACTGGTGCTGGGAAGGCTGTCTCTAAAGCGCTACCATCATTGAAAGGTAAATTGACTTCAAACGCAATTAGGGTTCCTGTGCCAAACGGTTCATTAGCTATTTTATACCTTAAGCTTGGTAGTGAAATAACTACTGAGGCTGTTAATTCCATAATGAAATTAAACGCATTAGAGGGAGAATTAGTTGAGCAAATTCAATATTCTTTAGATGCCGAGCTCGTATCATCAGATATAGTTGGATCTACTGCGCCCTCAATTTTTGACAGTAAGGCTACCATAGCAAATGGAGATTCAATTGTTATTTATGTATGGTATGACAATGAATATGGATATAGTCACCAAGTTATTCGTTTGGCAAAGTATATAGCTAAAGTAAGAAGATATACTTACTATTAATCGTTGATAACTTCATGATTTTTTTAACCCGAAACATCTTTGTTTCGGGTTTTCTTTTGATTATTTTTAACATTTAAATTTTTAGTATCCATGAATTCTGTTCAACAGCAAATTATTTCTTTACGTGAAGTTCTAAATCGTTACAATTATGAATATTATGTATTAGACAATGCCACGATTTCAGATTATGAATTTGATGTAAAACTTAAAGAACTTGAGGCATTAGAGGCAGCTTATCCAGAATACTACAATGCAAATTCTCCTTCCCAAAGAGTGGGAGGAGCGGTTACAAAAAATTTCAAAACTCTTCAGCATAAAAACAGAATGTATTCTTTAGATAATTCGTATTCCAAAGAAGATTTATTAGATTGGGAAAAAAGACTTCAAAAGAACCTAGGCACAGAAGCTATTGAATTTACATGTGAATTAAAATATGATGGTGCTTCAATTAACCTTACCTATGAAAATGGCGAGTTTGTTAAAGCTGTTACTCGAGGTGATGGATTTCAAGGAGATGAGGTTACCTCAAATATTCGAACTATTAAGTCTATTCCTTTGGTATTGAATGCAAATTTTCTATCCAATTTTGAAATAAGAGGCGAAATCATTCTACCCTTAGAAGGATTTCAAAAAATGAATCAGGAGCGTATAGAGAATGGAGAGGATACCTATAGAAACCCCAGAAACACAGCTAGTGGAAGTTTAAAACTTCAAGACAGTGGAGAGGTGGCAAAAAGACCATTAGATTGTTTGCTGTATCAAGTAGTCACGAACGAACGGACGTATTCTACTCATTTTGAAAGTTTAGAAGCCTCTAGAGCAGCAGGATTTAAAGTACCAGACACCATTATATTAGCTAAATCTATTGATGAAGTTTTTCATTTTGTAAATGAATGGGATCAGAAGCGTCATGACCTACCCTATGAAACTGATGGTGTTGTTATTAAAGTAAATAATTTACAACAGCAAGAAGAATTAGGGTATACTGCAAAATCTCCGCGTTGGGCAATAGCCTACAAATTTAAAGCGGCTCAAGTATCTACTGTACTTGAGGAAATTACCTATCAAGTAGGTAGAACAGGAGCCATTACTCCAGTAGCAAATTTAGAGCCTGTACAATTAGCAGGTACTACTGTAAAAAGAGCTTCGCTACACAATGCAGATCAAATAGAAAAATTAGATATTAGAGTTCACGATACTGTTTTTGTTGAAAAAGGTGGTGAAATCATTCCAAAAATTATAGCTGTAGATTTTTCTAAAAGAAAAGAGTATTCTCAGTCAACACGATATGCTACTCATTGTCCAGAATGTCATACAGCCCTGATAAGAACAGCAGGTGATGCAAAGCACTATTGTCCAAACACCTATGGTTGTGCTCCTCAAATTACAGGCAGAATTCAGCATTTTATAAGTAGAAAAGCTATGGATATTGATGGCTTGGGAGGAGAAACAGTAGATTTGTTACGAAAAGAAGGTTTAATTGAAAATTATGCAGATCTCTATGATTTGCAAGTAGAACAAGTAATACCTTTAGAGCGAATGGCAGAAAAATCTGCTCAAAATATGATCGATGGAATTAAAAAATCAAAAGAAATTCCGTTTGAAAAAGTATTATTTGCTTTAGGGATTAGATTTGTTGGAGAAACGGTTGCAAAAAAACTTGCCAAACATTTTAAGTCTATTGATAACCTTATGACTGCTAATTTAGAAGCTTTAATCTCCGTTGATGAAATTGGTGATAGAATAGCGGCAAGTATTTTAGAGTTTTCTAATAATTTAGGAAATATGCAATTGATTAATAGATTAAAATACCACGGGGTGCAATTAAAAGTTTCTGAAAAAGATTTGATTGGACAAACTGATAAACTTCAGGGAAAGGTTTTTGTAGTATCTGGAGTATTTTATAAATTGACGAGAAATGAACTAAAAAAAGCTATTGAAGATAATGGAGGTAAAGTAAGTTCGTCTATTTCGAAGAAAACAACTTTTGTTGTAGCAGGAGACAAAATGGGGCCAAGTAAAAAAACAAAAGCTGAAGATCTTGGACTTACCATTATAAATGAAGATGAATTTATTTTGATGATAGACTAATCTCTCTAAATGGTAATATTTTTTGAACCCAATTGGTTATAAGATTATATTTTTGTCTGCCGTTTGTTTTTCGTTTTGCTCATTAAAATAAAAGTCAACTCTACCTAAATTTAATCCGTAAGCTCCAACTTGATTTACCAATACATTTTCATTAGTTAAATTTTTAACTAGTGTCGGCTTAGTTAAAAAAGTATGTGTGTGTCCTCCAATAATTAAATCAATGTCTTTTGTGGCAGCGGCCAATTTTAAATCTGATATTTTATCAGAATTTTTATAATGATATCCTAGATGAGATAAACAAATGATTAAATCACAAGCTTCTTTTTCTTTTAAATCTCTTGAAATATCTTTAGAGATTTCAATTGGATCTATATATTTTGTTTCCTTATACAAATTTGGGTTTACCAAATTGAGTAATTCTATACCCAGTCCAAAAACACCAATTTTAATTCCATCTTTGATAAAGGTTTTATAAGGTTTTACAAGAGTATCTAAGATTGTATTTTTAAAATCATAATTAGCGCATACAAAATCAAATGAAGCATTAGGTAGTTGTTTATGAAAACCTTCTATGGAATTATCAAAATCATGATTTCCCATTGTAGCTAAATCGTATTTTAATAAACTCATGAGTTTGAACTCAACTTCACCACCAAAATAATTAAAGTACGGGGTTCCCTGAAAAATATCTCCAGCATCAAGTAATAAGGTGTTTGGGTTTTCTTTTCTAACCTTTTCAACCATTACAGCTCTTCTGGCTACCCCTCCTTTACCGGCATACTTGTGGTGACTCGCTTCAAAAGCTTCTATTTGACTATGGGTATCATTGGTGTGGAGGATGGTAATGTGTTTTTGATGTGTTTCGCAAGATTGAAAAGTAAGCCCGCTTAAACTTGCATATGCAACTCCAGCAGAGGTTTGTTTGATAAATTTTCTTCTTTTCATTTTTGTAAAAATTTTTAATTGCTAATAATTATGCGGTTGTCTAGATTAGAAACCAGAGTATCTCTACTTTTAAAATACTCTACAATTGCATCACGAATTAAAAAATTACTATCATACATACTCAAAGGATTTTTAAAGAAGTTCATGTCGTCACCCCCTTTTTGTAAATAATTAGAGGTAGCAACATAATAGGTTTTGTTTTTTTCAATAGGTTTTCCATTTATAAGAATATCATAAGATTTATTTTTGATTCTTAATTCAATCTGACTTGAAAGAGGATGTGCAATATTTTTTGATATAAAGTAAGCAAATAATTCTTGAATTTTTTCATAATTAAGCTCTACAACAACAAGAGTATTATCAAAAGGCATCAATTCAAAAGCGTTTGAAACCGTAACATTTCCTTTCGTTATTGCAGCTCTTATTCCACCATAATTAGACATTGAAAAATCAACTTTTTTACTCGTTTGTTTTTCAAAAAGTTCATTAGCTTTTTTGTAGGATAAGTCAGCAATTAAATTTCCAAGTGTACTTTGTAAATTTCCATCAGTTCTTTCAAGAGTATATGGGGCATAAGATAATGTTTTTGTAATTTCTTCAGTCATTTTATCCTTATAAGGAAGAAATACCCCAATAATGGTGCTGTCTTGTTTTATCTCAGAGTGAAGAGTGATTTTTTTAGCATTAATGGCAGAAACTTCATAAGAACGGTTTTTACATCCAATTATTGATGCAATCAATAGAAAAAGAAACAAAGTTTTTTTCATAAGAACACAATTCGTTTTAATTATATTTGTGAAGACAAGATAGTTTTTTTGTCTCATTGAATCTATGCTAAAAGCAAAATTAAAAAATCATTATTTAAATAAGAAGATCGTTCAGTTTTCTAAGACAAAATCATCTTCTGTTAACAGCTCTAATCAAAAAATTAAAACTGTAGGTATTATTACTTCTGATAATTTTTATAAAGCACATGATTTTTCTGAAATTTTAACTAAAAAATTACAACTTAGAAACCCTAAAATTTATAGTTATAGAAAGTTTTCTAAAGATCATAATAAGTCATACAAACACTTTTCTGAAAAAGACTTCAATTGGAAGGGTCATGTTTTAGACTCTAGTTTACAGAGTTTTTTAGAAGAGCCATTTGACTTGTTAATTTGTTATTATCCTAAAAAAAATATTTTTATGGAGTATGCAGAAGCCTCCTCTGAAGCAACTTTTAAAGTTGGTTTTTCTGATGCAAATACAGGTTTTTTTAATTTAGATATTGCTTGTGATGAGGATCAAGTAGATTTGTTTTTTGAGGAAATGAAAAAATATTTAAAAATACTTCACAAATTTTAATCGTTTAAAATTAAACAAAGTTTAATAATTAGTAAAAATTAGATTTATTACATAATAACAACACTAAAAATCTACTTAATAGTGTATTTTTACGCTAAATTAAACTGCTTTACATGCAAAAATTTATAGGAACAGGCGTTGCACTGATAACACCTTTTAAAAAAGATTTGTCAGTTGATTTTTTGGCTTTGGCAAAACTTGTAGAATTTAATATTATTAATGGTATTAACTATTTGGTAATAAACGGAACTACAGGAGAAAGTGCTACTATTTCAAAAAAAGAAAGACGAAAAATTATTGAGGTTGTAGCCACAGTAAATCAAGGAAGACTTCCATTAGTTTTGGGTATAGGAGGTAATAGTACTACTTCAGTAATTGAAGAGATTTTATCTGAAGATTTATCTCATATTGACGCTATTCTTTCTGTTGCTCCTTATTATAATAAACCTACACAGGAAGGTTTTTACAGGCATTTTGAAGCTATCGCTAAAGCAAGTCCTAAGCCCATAATTTTATATAATGTTCCTGGGCGTACTTCAAAAAACATGGAACCGTCAACCACAATCCGTCTGGCTAATAATTTTTCTAATATTATAGCTGTAAAGGAGGCAGGTAACAATGTTCAACAATATTTAGAGTTAATTAAAAATAAACCCAAAGATTTTCTAATTATTTCTGGTGATGATGATTTAGCATTAAATGTAGTTTTGGCTGGTGCATCAGGGGTAATATCGGTGATAGGCCAGGCTTTTCCTAAAGATTTTTCAACTTTAATTAATTATGGTTTAGCAGGTAAAAACAAAGAGGCTTATGAAATTCATTATAAATTAATGGAGGTTATTAATATGATATTTTCAGAGAACAATCCTGCTGGAATTAAGGCTGTTCTTCAATGTTTAGACATTGTATCAAATGAAGTTAGACTCCCTTTGGTAAAAGCATCTGAGAAACTTCAAAAAGAAATCACTAATTTTGTTATAAATTTAGATTAAAATATGTTATCAAAAACAATTGAAGAGGCTTTAAATAAGCAAGTTAGAGTAGAAGCATCCTCATCTCAGGTGTATTTAGCCATGGCTTCTTGGGCAGAAACTTTAGGTTTTGAAGGTGTTGCAACTTTTATGTATGCACACTCAGATGAAGAGCGCGAGCATATGTTAAAACTTATAAAATTTATTAATGAGCGAGGTGGTCATGCTAAAGTATCTCAGCTTGATGCTCCACCAGCTGAATTTGGATCTTTTAAAGAAATGTTTGAAAGTTTATTTCAGCACGAAGTAAAAGTATCTAAATCTATTAATGATTTAGTAGACATCACACTTCAGGAAAAAGATTACGCAACTCATAATTTCTTACAATGGTATGTTTCTGAGCAAATAGAAGAAGAAGCCCTTGCAAGAAATATTTTAGATAAAATTAAGTTAATTGGTGATGATAAAGGAGGGTTGTATTTGTTTGATAATGATGTAAAAAGCCTTATTGGAGCTCAATCTGGACCAGAACTTAATTAACAAACATTTAATACCAATAGGATTATTTTTAATAACTATTTTTAGTTATTTGCATGAGTCCAAGTAGTTGTTTTTTGGTTATTTTTAGAGCTGAATTAAAGTTAAATTTAGTTTTACATCATAGAAATTAGGCCTATCGCAGCTACTTATAAATAAGAAAAAAGCGTTTTAGTAATCCATATAAAAACCTTACTTTTGCCAAATGCGAAAAATTAAGATTTTAACACTAATTTTATCCGTCTCACTATTATTAAATTCATGTGGTGAATACGCTCGTACCGTAGGTAAGGGTTCTATGACCGAAAGATATAAGTTAGCTGTAAAAAAATATGAGGCTAAAGAATATAGTAAAGCCTTAAGACTATTTGATCTTGTGATCCCTTTTTACAGAGGAAAACCTCAGATGGAACG
>CAJQMN010000128.1 GCA_905479435.1 uncultured Flavobacteriaceae bacterium
AAATCAAAAACTTCTAAAAAGAAAGAACTAGAGTCACTAGTAAACAAATTAGAAAAGGATGTGGTTTAAAAAAAATGTTTTTAGTATCATATGTGTACTAATAATAGCTATTTTATTTTATAAGTTATATACTACTTCTCAAAATGAAGGTTATTTAGAGGATTACAATAATAAGATAAAAGTTTTGGAATCTAAAGTTGATTCACTCCACTCAATTAATAGTGGATTGAATTGTAAAATAGATACTTTAAACCAACAAGTAAATAAATTAGACTTACAAATAGGTTTAAGAAATAGTAGAATAAGTAATCTAAAATACAGAATAAATGAAAAAGTTAACACTGTTGATTCTTTTAGTAATAGTGAGCTTGAAAAGTTTTTCACAGATAGATACAACAAGAGTATCTCTAGAGGAACAGATAGCACGCTTAGTAATTAAAGATCTTATAGAAGGTGATGGAGCTAAAAAAGAGTTATCTATTACCTTAGAAAAAGTTTCACTTTTAAACCAAAAAATAGTTTTGAAGGATAGTATTATAAACACTAATACCCAACAAATATCTAACTATAACTCCATTGTATCTCAAAAAGATTCACAAGTAATAATGTTTCAAAATTTATCTGATGAGTTACAAAATGATTTGAGAAAACAAAAACTCAAAAATAAAATGACTATCACAACCAGTATTATAGTTGTTGTGCTTATGTTGTTAACAGGAAACTAAATGTCAGATTTAAAAAAGGTCATAAGACAAGAATATCTTAAATGTGCAAAAGATCCAGCACATTTTATGAAAAAATATTGTCAAATACAACACCCACAACGTGGTCGTATTCAATTTAATCTATATCCATTCCAAGAAAAAGTATTAACTTTATTTAGAGATAATCCCTATTCTATAGTACTAAAATCTAGACAATTAGGAATATCTACTTTAGGTGCAGGTTATTCATTATGGTTAATGACATTTCATAAAGATAAAAATGTACTTTGTATAGCAACAAAACAAGAAACTGCTAAAAACATGGTTACAAAGGTAAAGTTTATGTATGAAAACTTACCTTCATGGTTAAAAGTAGATGCAGCTGAGAATAATAAACTAAATCTTAGATTAACAAATGGATCCCAAATAAAAGCAACTTCAGCCTCTAGTGATGCTGGTAGATCCGAAGCCGTATCTTTACTACTAATAGATGAAGCAGCATTTATTGATAATATTGGAGAGATTTGGGCTTCTGCTCAACAAACACTAGCTACAGGAGGTGGATGTATAGCATTATCTACCCCTTATGGTACAGGTAACTGGTTTCATCAAACTTGGTCAAGAGCAGAATCATCAGAAAATGATTTTTTACCCATAAAACTACCTTGGTATGTTCATCCGGAAAGAGATGAAGCATGGAGGAAAAAACAAGATGAACTATTAGGTGATCCTAGATTAGCGGCACAAGAATGTGATTGTGATTTTAGTACATCTGGAGATGTTGTATTTTTTCCTGAGTACTTAGAATATTATGAAAAATCTTTTATTAAAGATCCTATAGAAAGAAGAGGGGCTGACCAAAACCTATGGGTATGGGAAACAGCAGATTATAGTAGAGATTATATAGTAGTAGCTGATGTATCAAGAGGTGACAGTAAGGATTATTCAGCATTTCATGTTATGGATACTGAAAATAATGTACAAGTAGCTGAATATAAAGGACAAATAGGTACTAAAGATTATGGTCACTTATTAGTAGGTATAGCTACTGAATATAATGAAGCATTATTAGTAATAGAAAATGCAAATATAGGATGGGCTACTATTCAAACAGTATTAGATAGAAACTATAATAACATTTATTATTCACAAAAAAGTGAATATTCAAATGTTAACTCTTATTTTGACAAATATCAAGATCATTCAAAAATGACCCCTGGATTCACTATGTCTTCAAAAACTAGACCTATGGTTATAGGTAAGTTTCAAGAATATTTAAGTGATAAAGGAGTAACTATACAATCAAAAAGATTGATAGAAGAAATGAAAACATTTATTTGGAGAAATGGTAGACCTGAAGCACAAACCGGTTATAATGATGATTTAGTAATGTCATTTGGTATTGGGATGTATATTAGGGATACAGCTTTAAAAAATAGTCAAAGAGGTATTGATATGACAAAACAAGCATTACAAAATATGCATGTTAATAGAACTCCATACCAAGGTGGTTATGGATCTAATCCATCAGTACCAAACCCTTATTCAATGCCAACACCTGAGGGTAAAGAAGATATACGTTGGCTATTAGATTAATATTTATAACAATAAGCAAATATAAAAATGGCTGATAAAAGTGTATTTACAAGATTAAAAAAGTTATTCTCCACAGATGTAGTTATCCGCAATGTTGGAGGTAATCAACTAAAAACCATAGATTCGGGTCATATCCAATCAAGTGGTGAATTTGAAACTAATGCCTTAGTAGATAGATTTAATAGAGTATATTCTACAGCTCCTACTTCTTTACTAGGAGCACAGTTTAACCTTAACTACCAATACTTAAGAACCCAACTATATTCAGAATATGATGTAATGGATCAAGACGCTATTATAGCCTCTGCACTTGATATTCTTGCTGATGAGTCAACTCTTAAAAATGATATGGGAGAGGTACTCCAGATTAGAAGTTCAAACGAAGATATTCAAAAAATACTATATAACTTATTTTATGATGTTTTAAATATTGAATTTAACCTATGGATGTGGGTTAGACAAATGTGTAAATATGGTGATTTTTTCTTAAAGTTAGAAATAGCTGAAAAGTTTGGAGTTTATAATGTTATTCCTTATACAGCATATCATATTGAAAGAGTAGAAGGACAAAATCCAGATAA
>CAJQMN010000129.1 GCA_905479435.1 uncultured Flavobacteriaceae bacterium
AAGAAAATTTTAAAATTGTTGATATGGTAAATAAAAAATTAGATAAGAAGTCAATTACTCAATACAAATTGGAAGAGCGATCTTATATGGCAAAAAGAATAATTTCCTCTCCAAGAAGAGCAACTAGCTTAATTGAGTGTATGAAAAGTGATACAATTTCTTTTTCCAATAACGTTCAACTGTTAAAAAAACATTTAATTAAATATGTGGGTGATGTTAAGTTTAAAGAATGTAATACTATGGGAGATATTTTAGAAACAATTCTAATCTTCGTAAAACGCAATTATCAAGATGTATTGACGAAGTAATTAGCTCTTTTTCTTAACCCTTAAAGTTTCTATTAAAACAGTAGAAATAATTAATAATCCACCCCAAACAGTATTTATTTCTGGGACCTCACCAACAACAAAGAAAGCGATTACAATTCCAAATATAGGTTGAATACTACTAATAATTGTTGCTGTTGTTGTTGAAAAGAATTTGAGTGAATGCACCATCAAGCTATGACCGATAGCTGTTGTTAAAATTGCGAGTACTAATAAATACGGAAATTGAGATTGAAAATTAGAGACATCCATAAAAAATAATACAGGGATCAAAACAATGGTAATTACAGAAGTTTGATATAACATAAGCATGCTCCCGTGATAGTGGTTTACATGTTGTTTTAAAATTAAAAGTCTAATTGAATAGCAGAGTGCAGAAAATAATCCAAATAAAATCCCTTTTATATTGGAGTTTTCAAGATTAAATTCTGGAGCTAAAATAAAAACTCCAATTAATACAAGTCCGCCCAAAACAATATGTATGGGATTTATTTTTGATTTTAAAAACAAAGGTTCAAGTAGTGCAGTAATTATTGGGAATGTATAAAGAGAGAGCATCCCTAGAGCCACATTTGATAATTTTAAGGCATAAAAATAGGTAATCCAATGAAAAGCCATAAAAAGTGAGCTAATGATTAGCGGTACGTGATGTTTAAAATTAGGGACTTTAATGCTTATTTTTTTATACTTACAAAACCCATATAAGAATAGCATTGCAAAAGCAGATCTAAACCATATAATGATTTCAGAAGGCATTGCAATATATTTACCCAATACACCAGAGGTACTTATGAAAAGAGTTGCTAAAATTAAATTAGACAGATTTTTAAAATAACTATTTTCCATTTTTATTAAAAAATTAAAATCCCTTTAATGTGTATTAATTAAGATAGGTTTGCTACTTTTTTTAATCTTTTTAAGGCAGTTTCTACAGAATCAATTTTTATAAAAGTAATCAATAATCGTAAGCCTATTTTTGTTTGTTTTTCTTTAATTACAGATGTTGTGGCATTTTGTTGAACATAGGTTAATACTTTTGTAAATGCCTTAGTTTGATAAAATTCACTTTGTTGATTTGATATAAAATATCCAATCATTCTCTTTTGCTTGAGGACTATCTTTTCTAAGCCTAATTGTTTAGCAAACCATTTTAAACGAACACTGTCTAATAAATCAATAGCCTGAATTGGCAATTCACCAAAACGATCAATTAATCGTTGTTCGTATTGCTGTAATTCTTCATCAGTTTCTAAAGTAGATAATTCATTGTATAGATTCAGTCGCTCAGTAATAGAATTGATATAATTATCTGGAAATAAAACTTCGAAATCTGTATCTATTTGAACTTCTTTTATAAATTCTTTAGGTTTGTTTTCTTCTGTAGTGTAGAGTTCTTTAAATTCATTCTCTTTCAATTCTTCAATGGCCTCGTTTAATATTTTTTGATAAGTATCAAATCCAATGTCATTAATAAAACCACTTTGTTCACCGCCAAGTAAATCTCCAGCTCCTCTAATTTCTAAATCCTTCATGGCAATATTTATTCCACTCCCTAAGTCAGAAAATAGCTCTAAAGCCTCAATTCTTTTTCTTGCATCATCAGTCATCATGTGGTATGGTGGAGTGATGAAATAACAAAACGCTTTTTTATTAGATCTTCCAACTCTACCTCTCATTTGATGTAAATCAGATAGACCAAAATTATTAGCATTATTTATAAAAATGGTATTTGCATTGGTAACATCTAATCCACTTTCTACGATTGTTGTAGAAACCAGTACATCAAATTCGTTATTCATAAACCCTAACATAAGGCTTTCCAATTTTTTACCTTCCATTTGTCCATGACCAATACCAATATTAGCGTCGGGTACTAAACGTTGTAAAAGACCAGCAACTTCTTTTATATTTTCAATTCTATTATGAATAAAAAAAACTTGTCCACCTCTAGAAATTTCATAAGTAATTGCATCACGAATCATTTCCTCGCTGAAACGAATGACTTGTGTATCAATTGGATGGCGATTGGGTGGAGGTGTTGAAATCACAGACAAGTCTCGAGCAGCCATCAAACTAAATTGTAATGTTCTTGGTATGGGAGTAGCCGTTAAGGTAAGGGTGTCTACATTTTCTTTTAAAGTTTTTAATTTGTCTTTTACAGCAACTCCAAATTTTTGTTCTTCATCTATAATAAGTAGTCCTAAATCTTTAAATTTAATTTTTTTGTTTGTTAGTTGATGCGTTCCAATGATAATATCGATACTTCCATCATTAACACCTTCTATGGCCTCGTTTCTTTGCTTGGAGGTTCTGAATCGATTTAAATAATCTATTCTAACAGGAAATTTTTCTAATCGTTTTGTAAATGTTTTATAATGTTGAAATGCTAAAATTGTGGTTGGAACTAGAATAGCAACTTGCTTTCCATTGTCAACTGCTTTAAATGCTGCTCTAATAGCAATTTCTGTTTTCCCAAACCCAACATCTCCACAGACCAATCGATCCATGGGTTGTTCTTTCTCCATATCAGCTTTTACATCTTGAGTAGCTGTGTATTGATCTGGAGTATCTTCATATATAAAGCTGGCTTCAAGTTCGTGCTGAATGTGAGTATCTGGTCCAAAAGCTAGCCCTTTCTCCATTCTTCTTTTTGCATATAATTTGATTAAATTATATGCAATTTCTTTCACTCGTTTTTTAGTCTTTTGTTTTATCTTTTTCCAGGCTCCAGAACCTAGTTTATATATTTTTGGAGCTTTTCCATCTTTTCCATTAAATTTAGAAATTTTGTGTAAAGAGTGAATGCTAACGTATAAAATATCACGATCACCATAAATTAGTTTAATGGCCTCTTGATTTTTTCCTTCTACATCAATTTTTTGAAGCCCACCAAATTTTCCAATTCCATGATCGATATGAGTTACATAATCTCCAACATCAAGATTATTCAACTCTTTTAATGTGATGGATTGTTTTTTTGCAAAGCCATTTTTTAAACGAAATTTATGATAACGTTCAAAAATTTGATGATCTGTGTAACAAACAATTTTTTCTTCAAAATCAATAAATCCTTGATAAAGTGGAAATACAATGGTTTGATAATGAACTTCTTTTTTGGCATCTTCAAAAATATCTTGAAATCGTTGAGCTTGTTGTTCGTTAGCACAGAAAATATAATTGGTAAATCCTTTGGTATGATATTCGTTTAAATTTTCAATTAATAAGTCAAATTGTTTATTAAATGAAGGCTGTGCTTTTGTAATAAAATCAATTATGGGCTTATCTCCAGAAGTATAGGTCTCAAAACTAGCTACCCTAAAATCAGAGAGTTGGTTTTGAATAAAATTACCGTTACAAAATAAATCAATCGGTCTTGCATGATTTAATTCTTTAGATAGTTCACTAAATGCACTTTCGGCTCTATCAAATAATTTATCTAATTTACCAATTAATAAATCCTTATTTTTTAAGAAAATAACTGTATTTGATGCGATATATTGAAGAAAACTTTCTCGTTTCTCTTGAAGTGTTTTATTCTCAACATTTGACATGATACTCGCTTTTCTTAGCTTTTCTTTGGAAAGTTGCGTTTCCACATCAAAAGTTCTAATACTATCTATCTCGTCTCCAAAAAATTCAATACGAAATGGCACATCATTTGAAAATGAGAAAACATCAATAATTCCCCCACGAACTGAGAAATCTCCTGGTTCTGTTACAAAATCAACACGATTAAAGTTATATTCAAATAAGATTTCATTTACAAAATCTAGTGAAACACTTTCTGATACAGATAACTTAAGGGTATTTCTTTCTAAATCTTTTTTAGTTACAACTTTTTCAAATAATGCCTCGGGATAGGTAACAATTATGGTCGGTTTTTTTCGAGAGTTGATTCGGTTTAAAACCTCAGATCGCATTAAAACATTTGCATTGTCAGTTTCTTCAATTTGATAGGGTCTTCGGTAAGACCCGGGGTAAAACAAAACGTTTTTTTGATCTAATAACTGTTCTAAATCATTGAGATGGTAGGCAGCTTCTTCTTTATCATTAAGTATCAGTAGGTAGCTTTTATCATCTTTTTTAAACGTTTCTGAAATCACAAAAGACATCGATGAGCCAACCAAATTCGTAATTTGAATTTGGTTCTTGTCTAGTTGTATTTGCTTTAAAATCTGTTTTACTTTAACAGATTCTTGATACTGATTAACAATTTCTTGTTTGCTCAAGGATTTGTAATTTTTTCAAAGATAAATGCTTAAATATTAATTTGAAATGATAAACCTATATTTGTATAAATATTTATATATTTTTATAAAAAAATGTTATGAAAAAATATTTAGTTTTAATTCTTTTAATTTCATTTGCAACAAATGCTCAAAATAATGAGAATAAATGGGTAGTTGGAGTAAGTGGGTCCTTAGTTCGCTTTAGTAATATAAATAGAGTAAAAGATTGGCATAATTTTCAAGCCCCTAAAATAAATATCGCTAGATATCTATTCTCTGGACTTACTGTAGATGCAGGAATTACCTTAAATGCAATTGATATCTATCCATTTGTAACTAATAATTTTAGTTACAATTCATTTGATGGAAATTTACGATATGATTTTAATTTATCAGACAATCACTTAGTTCCATATTTAACCGTTGGAGCTAGTATAGTTGGCCCACCTAGTACAATTCAAAATTCAAAGTCATCAGGTGTTTTAAATGTGGGTTTAGGAGGAACTTTCTGGGTTTCTAGTCATTGGGGTCTCAACTCACAAATTTCCTATAAACATTCTCCCGAGAAGGTTTTTAGTATGACAGCTCATAAACAATTAACCGTTGGGGTGGTGTATAGTTTAAAGGCTAGAACACGAGTTATAAAAAGTTTTTGGAATAGACGTTGGTAGTTAGTTATGCTATCTGTATTAATATAGTGTATATCGAATCCCAGCAAACGCTCTAATTCCTTGGTTAGAGGCATACACATAACTTGGGTCAAAAGCTCTTTCAGGGTTTAGCTCTGTGTCTACACCAACATCAAATGGATTATCTGAACTATTAATACTATTTGCTGCTGGCTTAAAATTCAATAGATTTTTAACCCCACCATAAATTTCCCAATTGTTTTTAAAATTTTTGGTCAATTGAATATTTTGAATGCTAAACCAAGGAGAAGATTCATCTCTTGGATCATTATCCCCTAATAAAGGTAAACGCATTGGGCCATAAATGTTGCCAGTATAATCTACGCTAAAATTACGATTAAACTTATATGAAATAGACCAAATACCACTGAAACCCTCAGTTAGTAATTGTGTTTTTTTAATGTTGTTTTCTGTTACGGAAACTTCCATTAGGGTAGCTCCAGTATTTAGTGTTAACCCATTGGTGAATATAATATTAGAATTTAAAGAAACCCCTTTAGAAACTGAAAACCCTTCTAAATTTGCATAAATAATCTTATTTGGATTTGTTTCATAATCAGGTAATATTCTATTATTAAAGTAGGTATAAAAACTACTTGCATCAAGAGTAATAGAAGAATTTTCAGTATTTATTTTCTTTACATAATTAACATTTACATTCCATGAGGTTTCTGGTTGTAATTCGCCATCAAACTCTACTGTTCTTGCTCCAGTTAATGCTGCATGATCCTCCGTAAAAACATTTGCTACTCTAAATCCATTACCGGCGCTTAGTCTTAAAATATTAGAATTATCTCTAGAGTTCCATTTAAAATTTACTCTAGGAGAAAAAATATTTCCATGCAGGCTATTGTTGTCCCAACGAACCCCTAAGAGTAATTTTTTTCGATCACTTAACTGTATTTCATCTTGAGCAAAAACACCAGGTAAATGTATTATTGATGGGTTATTGTCAACACCATTATCATTTAAAGTTGCAAATGTATTGTCATCATAAAACGTATAGCGGTAAGCTAACCCAATTAATAAATCGTGTTTTTTACCAAGTTCTTTGTTATAAAGGAACTGACCAAAACCAATTAATTGTTCTGCATCGTAAGAGGTTTCTCCATAAAATGAATCTTGATAATGTCCGTTAGCACTAAATTGAAAACGAATATTTTCTGAAGTTGGTAATTCGTAAGTTCCAAAAGTTTCCCATCTGTTAGTATAAATACTTTCCCCATATATTTGGTTTCCTCCTCTAAATTCTTTTTCCCAATTCATTTCTCCTCCCCAACGATCTTCATATATATACCGACCAGCAATAGTGAAAAGTTTATTGTTTTTTCTTTCGATATTAACTTTATTAAAAATTGATATCCTGTTCTGCATCGTCATATCAGTAAAATTGTCATTGTTATTGTCAATTCTATTTTGGAAATTGAAATAATTTACACCCAATAATCCTTGTGCTTTTTTGGACACATCATATCGAAGCCCAACATCTAGGTTAAATTCTCCCCAAGAACTTAAAAATGTATCAGTTGACAATAATTGTGCACCAGTTGGTTTTTTAGTAATCACATTTAATATACCTCCAACAGCTTCAGAGCCATATAAAGTTGATGCCGGCCCTTTAACAATTTCTACCCTCTCTATTAATGCTTGTGGAATTCCTGTTAACCCATAAACAGTAGATAGACCGCTAACAATGGGCATACCATCAATTAAAACAAAAGCATAAGGCCCCTCTAAACCGTTGATATGAATATCACCTGTATTGCAAACATTACAATTTAACTGAGGACGAACTCCATTAACATTTTGTAACGATTCGAAGATAGACGGTGTAGGGTTTTTTCTAAAAAAAGTTTCACTATATACTTCTACAGGAACTGGACTATTTGTTTTTGAGACAGGCCTTAAGGTTCCAGTGATTACTACTTCTTCTAAAGAATTATCTGCTTCTAATGAAAAATCACGAGTGATTTGAGTATTATTAAACGCTATATTAACCGATTTCGTTTTATAGCCTACGCTACTTATAATTATAGTGAAAGTTCCGTTGGGGATATTTTTAATTTCATAAAAACCATTATTATCTGAGGCTGAACCTAATTTGTTATTTTTCAAATAAATGTTTGCATAGGGTAATTCTTCACCGTTACTAAATATTTTTCCAGATAAGGTGTTGTTTTGAGTGTAGGAGTAAGATGATAGCAAAAAACAAAGTAAGAGAATAATTTTAATAGGGGGTTTCATAGCTAACGGTTCTATTTTTTTTGCAAAAGTAAATAATTTTTTAGATAAGACTAAATATTTTTTATTAAAAAATAAAAAAATGTATCTTTGGCATCAATATTATAAAATTATATGTTTTCACTTTCTGAAGAAAATTATTTAAAATCAATATATCATTTAGAGGCCATTCATGGAAAAGGAATCAGCACAAATTCAATTGCCAAAAAATTAGAGACAAAGGCTTCTTCTGTTACAGATATGATTAAGAAGCTTGCCGAAAAAGAGGTATTAGTTTATAAAAAATATCAAGGGGTTTCTTTAACAACACTTGGAAGAAAAGAAGCCACAACTATTGTTAGAAAACATCGTTTATGGGAAGTGTTTTTAGTAGATAAGCTAAATTTTTCTTGGGACGAAGTTCATGATGTAGCTGAACAATTAGAGCATATTAAATCTCCAAAACTTATTGATGAGTTGGATGTCTTTCTAGGGTTCCCTAAAATGGATCCACACGGAGATCCAATTCCAGATAAAGAAGGAAATTTTCAAAAAATCGAAAAAAGACTGTTATCAACTTTAGAAGAGCATAAAACAGGCATTTGTGTTGGAGTTAACGATTCTTCATCAGACTTTTTAAAATATTTAGATAAAAATAATATTTCATTAGGACAAAAGATAAAGGTACTTTCAAAAGAATCTTTTGACGGCTCCTTAACCATTTTAATACACTCAAAAGAAATTACTATTTCAAAAAAAATATCTAATAATATATACATTCAATAATGAGCACATTTGATCAATTTGTTGAATTTGGAAAAGAACATCCAATTTTGTCAGCACTTTATGCGTCTTTATTCACCTGGGCTTTAACTGCTTTAGGTGCAAGTTTAGTTTTCTTTTTTAAGAAAATGAATAGAGCAGTTTTAGATGGGATGCTAGGCTTTACAGGTGGGGTAATGGTTGCAGCAAGCTTTTGGAGTTTGCTTGCACCAGCAATTGAAAATAGTCCTGGAGAAGGTTTTATGCGAGTTTTGCCCTCTGCTATAGGGTTTTCATTAGGTGCTTTAGCTTTATTTGGAATGGATAAGATTTTACCTCACTTGCATATAAATTTTAAAGAATCTGAAGCTGAAGGCGTAAAAACAAGTTGGCACAAAACAACCTTATTAGTTTTAGCAATTACCTTACATAATATCCCAGAGGGTTTGGCTGTAGGAGTTTTATTTGGGGCAGCTTCTTCCTTGGTTGGAGTTGAACAGACTGAAATGATAATCGCAGCTATTTCATTGGCAATAGGAATTGGAATTCAGAACTTCCCTGAAGGTTTTGCAGTAGCAATGCCTCTAAGAAGGCAAGGTGTAAGCAGGTTAAAGAGTTTTTGGTATGGCCAACTCTCTGCTGTAGTTGAACCAATGGCAGCTGTTGTTGGCGCTGTAGCTGTTTCATTCTTTACCCCAATTTTACCTTATGCGCTTGCTTTTGCAGCTGGAGCTATGATTTTTGTAGTGGTCGAAGAAGTAATTCCTGAAACACAAAGAGATAAATATACAGACATAGCCACACTTGGTTTTATAGGAGGTTTTATTGTTATGATGTCTTTGGATGTTGGCCTAGGATAAAAATCAATAATTATAAATTAAAAGCCAAACAATTTATGTTTGGCTTTTTGTATTTTGCAATAAAAATATTTTGGTGCACCATAATTCTACTTTTCAAATTTATAATGCCTCAGCTGGAAGTGGAAAGACGTTTACTTTAGTTAAAGAGTACTTAAAAATACTTTTGATTAGTGATGATCTCTTTATCTTTCAAAAAATTTTAGCAGTCACATTTACAAATAAAGCAGCTGCTGAAATGAAGCAACGTGTTTTAAAAAGTTTACAAGAATTTTCTGAAGGTAAACAGACCCCTATTTTTTTAATCTTGCAAGAAGAGACAGCTTTAGAAGCGAATGAAATTGAAAAGAAAAGTAAAAAAATTTTATATCTAATCCTTCAAAATTATGCTGCTTTTCATATTACTACTATAGATAGCTTTACGCATAAAATTATTAAGAGTTTTGCTTTTGACTTGGGTTTAAGTCAGAATTTTGAAGTAGAAATGAATGCTACAGATTTATTAGATAAAGCTGTAGAGGTTTTAATTTCAAGAATAGGTGTCGATAAAAAATTAACTCAAATTTTGATAGAATATGCATTGGATAAATCCGATGATGATAAATCTTGGGATATCTCTAGAGATTTAGCTGAGTTTTCAAAAATTCTTTTAAACGAGGAGGATACTGCCCATTTTAGAAAGTTGAGTGATAAATCTTTAGAAGATTTCAAATCTTTGCAAAAAAAATTAATTTTTATTCAAAAAGAATTGATAACTAAAATGAAATCTACAGGCGAGGAGGCACTTCAAATTATTAATTCTAGACAATTAATCAGCAAAGATTTTTACAGGTCTATGCTCCCTAATCATTTTACATCTTTACTAAAAAAACCAGAAGCTACAAAGTTTTTTGAACAAAGTAATCTAAAAAAAAGAGTTGAAGAAGGGGCCTTGTATTTAGAATCAAAACCTCAAGATATCAAATCTTCAATTGAAGAAATTTTACCAGAACTCTTAAAATTATATGCCAATTCAGAGGTATTGTATCAACAACTAATTCAAACGAAATTAGTTTTAAAAAATATTATTCCGTTAGCGGTCTTAAACAACATTAACCAAGAACTAAACCAAATAAAAGAAGACAATAATATCCGGTTAAATGCTGAGTTTAATCAATTAATTTCAGACAATATTCAAGATCAACCAGCGCCTTTTATTTATGAAAGAATAGGTCAGAAATTTATGCATTTTTTTATCGATGAAATGCAAGACACTTCAGTTCTTCAATGGGAAAACCTTATTCCGCTAATAGGAAATTCATTAGCGCAAGAAAATACAAGTTTATTGTTAGTTGGAGATGCAAAACAGGCAATCTATAGATGGCGTGGAGGAAAAGCTTCTCAATTTATTGAATTAGGGCTTCAAAATAAAGGTGCAACAAACCCTTTTTTAATTGAAAAAAAAATAAAAGAATTACTTGTTAATTATAGGAGTTATAGTGAGATAATAAAATTTAATAATTCTTTTTTTAAACATGTTTCTCAATTTTTACAAAACACCTCTTATTCAAATTTATTTTTAAATAATTCACATCAAAAAGAAAATGAATTGAAGGGTGGGTCGGTATCGATTTCTTTTTTGGAAAAATTAGAGAATAAAGAAGATAATGAGCTAAAATACGCAAAGCGAGTTCATCAAATCATCAAAAATCTACCTCCAGAAACTTCATTAGGTGCGGTTTGTGTGCTGGTTAGAAAACGCAGTGAGGGTGTTGTTGTTGCCAATTATTTATCTGAAAATGATGTAGCCATTGTATCTTCAGAAACCTTATTGCTAAGTACTAGCGAAAAAGTGAATTTTATCATCAATTTTCTAAAATATACACTTCAGTCAAATGATAAAGAAAGTTTATTAGAAATTTTATATTTCTTACATAAACATCTAAAGATCTCAGTAGAAAGACATGCCTTTTTTGCAAGTTTTATAAATTTAGAATTGCAAGAAGTTTTAGAATTATTAAAAAATTACAACTGTAACTTTGATGTTATTTCATTTCATCAATCGCCTCTTTATGAAAAAATTGAGCAAATTATTAGATCATTTTATTTGCAACACACAACTGATGCTTATGTTCAATTTTTTTTAGATGAGGTGCTGGCTAAGCAAATTAAAGAAGCAAGTATTCAGGATTTTTTAGATTTCTGGGAGCACAAGAAAGCATCGCTCAGTATTGTAACTTCAGAAAATCCAAACGCCATAAAGATTATGACAATTCATAAATCTAAAGGCTTGGAATTTCCAATTGTTATTTTCCCATGCGATTTAAACATATACCAAGATATTAATCCAAAAGTCTGGTTAGAAAATCACGATGATGATTTCCCAAACATGATGGTTTCTCTCAACAAAGAAATACAATATGTAAATGAACAAGGAAAAGAAATGTTTAACCAATGGAGAACTGCTCTAGAATTAGACAGTTTTAATCTGCTATATGTTGCATTAACTCGTGCTGCTGAAAAGTTGTATATCATCACGGAAAAAAAGCTACTTAGGTCTGGATTGGAAGATTTTAATTACTATTCAGGAATTTTCATTTCTTTCTTAAAAGACAATAATTTATGGGATGAAAACGAATCTGAATATGTTTTTGGTGATATTACTCAAAAAGTAATGGGTTATGCTGAAGAAACTCCATCTCAGATTCAAGAAACTTTTATCAGTACACCATGGAAAAATCATCAAATTAAGCTGTTAGCAAATTCTTCCACATTTTGGGGGTCATCTAGGGGTGAGGCAAAGCAATATGGGACTTTTATCCATAAAGTCTTATCAGAAATAATAACTAAAGATGACATAAAATCAGTCTTACATAAATATGTTCAACAAGGAGACCTAACTCTTCAAGAAAAAAAAGAAATAGAGGAAAGCATTCTAAAAATTGTTACACATCCAGAATTACAACAGTACTATTCAAAGGATATCACTGTCTATAACGAGAGAGAAATTGTGTTCAATCATCAGATTGTAATTCCAGATCGATTGGTTATCGATCAAGAAAATAAACTTACGATTTTAGACTATAAAACTGGAATTGCAAAAGAGGAACATCGTTTTCAATTGGAAAAGTATGCCAATGTTTTAGAATCATTACAATATACTGTTCATAAAAAGATTCTTATTTACAGTAATGAAACCGTTTTTATAGAAGAATTTTAAAGTATTTTTACAATCAAACACAATAAAAAATTACATGTACGGAGCCATTAAGAATCACTTACAACAAGAATTAGAGGAAATTAAAGCTGCTGGACTCTACAAGTCTGAGCGAATTATTACTTCTTCTCAAGATGCTGTTATTAAAATTTCTACAGGAGAAGAGGTTATTAACTTTTGTGCGAATAATTACTTGGGGTTGTCAAATCATCCAGCGGTAATTCAAGCTGCAAAAGACACTATGGACACGCATGGTTTTGGGGTATCCTCGGTGAGGTTTATCTGTGGAACTCAAGACATTCATAAAAAATTAGAGTCTAAAATTGCAGAATTTTATCAAACTGAAGATACAATTTTATACGCTGCTGCTTTTGATGCTAATGGAGGGGTTTTTGAGCCTTTGTTATCAAAAGAAGATGCAATTATTTCTGACAGTTTAAACCATGCCTCAATTATTGATGGAGTCAGATTGTGTAAAGCATCTAGATATCGTTATGACAATAACAATATGGAGGCACTTGAAGCGCAGTTAATTGAAGCAACAAAAAATGAACATCGTTTTAAAATTATTGTTACTGATGGAGTTTTTTCAATGGATGGTATTGTTGCCAAATTAGATGAGATTTGTGATTTGGCAGACAAATATGATGCTTTAGTCATGATTGACGAATGCCATGCTACTGGTTTTATTGGTGAAACAGGTCGTGGGACATTGGAATTAAAAAATGTATTAGGAAGAATAGATATTATTACAGGAACTTTAGGAAAAGCCTTGGGTGGCGCTATGGGTGGCTACACCACAGGGAAAAAAGAAATTATAGAAATTTTACGTCAACGCTCAAGACCTTATTTATTTTCAAATTCTTTAGCTCCTGCTATTGTTGGAGCTACTTTAAAAGTTTTAGATATCATTTCCAATGACACTTCTTTAAGAGATAAATTGGAATGGAATACAAATTATTTTAGAGAAAAAATGGCTCAAGCAGGGTTTGATTTGGTTGGGGCAGATGCAGCAATAGTTCCAGTAATGCTCTATGATGCAAAGTTATCTCAGGAGATGGCAAATCTGCTTTTAGAGGAGGGAATTTACGTGATTGGTTTCTTTTTCCCGGTAGTTCCAAGAGGTAAAGCTAGAATACGAGTTCAATTATCTGCCGCACATACAAAAGAACATCTAGACAAGGCAATTGTTTCTTTTATTAAGATTGGAAGACAATTAAACGTCATTAAGTAGCTTAAATCTTGCGTTTTGAAGAATTTTTTGTAGATTTATCTTTGTTAATAGTAACTTTCAGGTTACTTTTGTCGAGTAAAAAAATATTTATTAAAATTTTTTAAAAATGAAAAGAATTAAAATAGTTGCAATAGCGTTGTTTACTTTAGCAACA
>CAJQMN010000130.1 GCA_905479435.1 uncultured Flavobacteriaceae bacterium
AAATATCGAAACCGCCGGATTTAACAATTAATTCATCTATTTCATATACTCCTTCGTTTAAAAAATTAAATTTAATTCTACCCTCTGAACTTGTTACGTTAGAGGTTAAGGTTAATGTGTAAAACATCCATTCATCTAATCCAATTTGTTGGGTGTCACTTGTAACTACATTCGTAGAACCATTCATAAGGGTAATACTAAAATCATTACCAACAGTTCCTTTTGCGTAAAAGGATATAGTATATTTACCACTATCTGTAACGTTAAAATATGAGGCAGCTCTGTTGTGCATTCTTACATCAGAGGTATTATTTGAAGTAACCTCAACTTTTAAAGAGGCAGAACCATAATAATATCCATTGGTTGTTGTGCTGAATGACCCTTTACTATTTGTTTCACTATACCAATTATTGCTAAATGAAGAATCATCTGTAAAACTCCCTATTCCACCAATTAAATCCTGAGAAAAACCAGTTAATAAATTGGAAAATAATAACAAATAAAAAAGTCGAAAATTCATCTTTTAAAGTTAGTTTAATTGTAGGGATTAATTGTTACAATGGTTCCGTCATCTCTATACTTAATTTCAGTCATTTTAATAGATCGTAAATGAGTGACTCCTTTTGATAGAGAGGAGTCATGATAAAATAAATAATCTTTTTCTTTAATTGAACAGATTGAGTGGTGAGAAGTCCAACCAACAACAGGATTTAAGATTTTACCCTTGTAAGTATAAGGTCCGTAAGGATTATCTCCTACGGCATAACAGATAAAATGAGTATCTCCTGTAGAATATGAAAAATAATATTTTCCTTTACGTTTGTGTAACCATGCAGCTTCAAAAAAACGGCGATTATGGTCTCCTGCTAAGATTAAATTACCGTCCTCATCTAGAATTTTAATTTCTTTTGGTGCTTCGGCAAATTCAAATAAATCAGCAGCCATTTTAGCAACAAAGGGAAGTAAAGCAGGTTCATTATCTTTTGGGATATGTGCCGTTGGACTATTGGGCTCGTTATTGTTAAATACTCCTTCCCTCCATCGTTGTAATTGACCTCCCCAAAGTCCTCCAAAATACATATAATATTCTCCATCATCATCTTTAAAAACTGCAGGATCTATGGAGAAACTATTTTCAATGGGCTTTGGTCTTGCTTTGAAAGGACCTATAGGAGATTCACTTGTGGCGACCCCTATTCTAAAAACTCCCTTATAATCTTTTGCTGGAAAAAATAAGTAATAGGTTCCATTTTTTTCATTCGCATCAGGTGCCCACATTTGTTGTTTTGCCCACGCAACATCATCAACATGCAAAGCAACACCATGATCTTTAGTTTCACCCGCTATATCTTCCATAGAAAAAACATGATAGTCTTCCATGGCAAAATGACTTCCAAGATCGTCAAATGCTTCACCAGCATCAATATCATGAGATGGATATATGTAAATTTTACCATTAAAAACATGAGCAGAGGGGTCAGCAGTGAAGATATGGTCTACTAATGGTTTAGAAATGGCTCTATTATTTAAATCTTCAAAATTGATATGTTCTATACTATCCTCAGGCATTTTCTTATATTTTTAGTTTCTTCTAGCTTTTAAATCGGATTCAATTTGCAATTCCATTTTTTTATTAATTTCATAGAAGAATAACAAGGAAACTCCAATTAAAAAAGGTATTGCAGGGTATATACTGATTAGCATTTTTGTTCCTTGTATTGCAAATTCTGTTTGTATATTTTCACTACCAGGAATATAACCATATACGCTTAGAATTTTAGCAACCAAAGAACTTCCTATAGTAAGTCCTAGTTTTAAACCCACCATCATCGCTGAGAAAATAATAGCAGTGGCTCTACGATTATTTTTCCATTCAGAATAGTCAGCTACATCAGCAATCATAGCCCACAATAAAGGAATTGTGATTCCGTAAAAGAAACCATGTGAAATTTGAGCAGCAAACATAAGTTGAACAGAGGTTTTATCTAGGAAATTAAATAAAATTATAAAAAGTGTAGAGATAAATAAAAAGAAGCCAAAGACGTTTCGCTTTCCATATTTATCTGCAAGATTTTTTGATAAACCAATACCAAAAATCATAAAAATAATACCTCCTGCATTAAATAATCCAAATCCTGCAGATATAGGGTCATTTCCAAAAAAGTTAATACCTACAGAGGATAAGAAATCTAATATTGGACTTATAAAGTTTGTAAGGTGATTTTCATCTACAAAATTTTCAAAATAATAAATATAAGACCCTCCTTTCATGGCCAGAGTTATAAATGTTAATGTTGTTAGAATTAACATAATTACCCATGGTTTATTTTTTACTAAATCTAATAAATCTTCTTTTATGCTTGACTTTTGCTCAGGTTTTGGAACAATTCGTTCTTTCGTTGTTATAAAGGTAATCAGTAACATAATAGTTCCTATAACAGCCAGCCACGTCATTACAATTTCTATTCCAATTGCCTTGTCTCCATCACCAGCATAAATAATTATTGGTAGCATAAAAACTTGCACAAAAAATTGTGCAAACATAACCGCAACAAATCGATAAGAAGAAATACTATTTCTTTCTTTCATGTCGCCAGTAATAACTCCACTAAGAGCAGAGTAGGGTAGGTTACTTCCTGCATATAACAATAGTAATAATGTATAAGTAATTACAGCATAAATTACTTTGCCTTGATACTCAAAATTTGGTGTACTGAATGCTAAAACAGAAATAATGCCTAAAGGTATTGCTGTCCACAATATCCAAGGTCTAAATTTTCCCCATTTAGAATTTGTTCTATCCGCAATAGCTCCTACAATAGGATTAAACCCAAATGCAGCAATAGTTCCAACAGCAAACATTATGGCAGTTGCATCATTAGCTTCTAAACCATAGATATCAGTGTAGAAATAAGCGAGATAGGTCATTAATGTCTGAAACACTAGATTTGCAGCTAAATCTCCAAGACTGTAACCAACTTTTTCTCTGATAGATAATTTTTGCGAATATGAAGTCATAAGTGAAAGGTATTGTATTTAATTGTTTGGCATAGTTAAGTTCATAATTCGATGATATGCTTTTTTTTCTTTATAATTTCTATCAAATAATAATGGATAATTTGTGCGCCCTTTAATTGGCCAATCATTTAACCAAGAAAATTTATCTGTTACGCCCCAAAAGGTCACTCGACTTATTTTTTCTTTGTGTTTTGTAAATAATTTAAAAATATCTTCATAGCGTTCTGCTAACTTTATTTTCATAGAATTTGGTAAATTTTTTGGAAATGGATTCATTTTTTTGTCTCCTTCAAAATTTTTGAAATTCTGAGAAACCTCTGCTCCATTTTGATCCCATGGACTTGGGAGTACTGAAATATCAAGTTCTGTAAACATTACTTTTACACCGAGTTCCGAAAAAGCAAGAATACTAGTTTCAATTTCTTCAAGAGAAGGACTTGTTAATTGCCAGTGAGCTTGAATTCCCACACTATTAATTTTTGCTCCATTTTTTTGAAGCGATTTTATGAGTTTAATAGCTCCTTTTCTCTTTTTAGGTTCACACAAATTATAATCATTGTACGCTAAATCGGCATTTGAATCATGTTTTTCAGCCAATTTATAAACAGTTTCCAAATAATTTTCCCCTAAAACCTTTAGAAATATAGATTCTCTCAATGTTCCATCTTCATTTAAAGCCTCGTTGACAACATCCCAGGTATCTACTTTCCCTTTATATCGATTTACCAGGGTGCTAATGTGATTATCAACATGATGCATCATTTCAGTTCTATCTTTAATAGAATTCATAAAGTCAGCAATTTGGGAATGCCATATTAAAGCATGGCCTACAATGTGCATATTGTTATCCAATCCAAATTGTACATATTTATCTGAATCATCAAAATAAAATGTATTTGGTTTTGGTTGAACAAACATCCACTTCATGACGTTTTCTGGAGATAATGTATTAAAGTTTTTTTTGATAATTGAGATTGATTTTTTATCATTTTGGAGAATTTGGTCTCTATTTATAGCGGCACCCACAAAAAAATAGTTTTTAAACTTCTCACTTAATGATTTCTTTTTAGAACTATTTTCTGATACTGTAATTAAATTTCCATTACTAAACAGACATAGAATTATAATTAGGCTTATTACTTTACTCAATGTTTTCACTTTATTTATTTTATAATCAAATATCATTCTTTAATAAATTTTATTGATTTAACTCTGTTATCCTTTATAATTTTTACGAAATAAAGACCACTTGAAAGATTACTTATATCAATATTGGTTGAGGAATTAAAATTATCCATAAGTTTTATTGGATAGTTTTTACCTAATAAATCAAATAGTATAAGTTGATTTTTACTGAATTTCTCTGAAAGTGTAATTTTATTTGTAGCTGGATTTGGATAGGCATTAATAACTGGGGGTATTGAAGAATATGTATCATCCAAAGATAATGCTGGCGAAAATTCATAAGCACCTATATCAACTACATCACTAATATCATTGAAGTTAACAGGGGGTGAGCCTTGAGGGACCAAAGAAAAGTCATCGATGTAAAAATCTCCACCGCCTTGAGCTTGAGTTGGACCTTTAACATAAACAAATATTTGATCAGAACCAGTATACGTATAATCTCCACTCAATGCCGTCCATTCATTGTCTGAAACTGTAGTTGGTGATTCAAGTAAATTTGTATAGGTAACCTCATCATTCAAAGTATTTTTAATCGTAATATCTGAGGTTCCAGTAGCATTTTCTGCTAATTTCACGTTTATATAAAATGTGTAAGTTTCATCAATAGTTAAAAAGCCATCAAGAAAAAGTCTTGGGCTTGAATAATTATATTGTCTATCACTTGTATAAAGACTATTATTTCCTGTAACTGATTCATCAGATGATATTGCTATTGATGCACCAAACTGTGTCCATCCATCTGTAGAATTTTCAAAACTGCTATATGAAATTGCATCTGTAATATTTGCTGGTCTAGGTTCTCCATCAATATCTGTTACAGGTGAATAATTTGGGTTTCCTGCATCAATAGCTGGTGAGCCTTCTGCTAATTTAAAATTAGTTTGATTGATATCTATAGCTCCGTCAACTACTGCAGGTACATTAATAAATCCAGGATCTATATTAATTAAATTTGCAGGTTCTTGGTTGCCCGGATAGGCAACGGTTCCATTAAGGAAAATATTATTTGTTGCTATTTTTATTCCATCGTTTGTAGGTTCTTCAGTATTAGGATTATCAATGTTATTCAAGCTTAATGCTGAAAATTCATTATCTCTTGTAACCACAATATTATTTACTACAGTAGCATTTTGAACTTTATTTGCTTTAATTCCTCCAACTTTTTGACCACGGTGAGGAGGGTTACCCTCGGCTACAGATAAATCTTGAATAATTTCATGAACTCCGTTGTAATAAAGAGTATTGTTTTGATAAATAGCTGAGGCACTAAGTGAATTGTCAAAATTAATTCCATTTTTACCATTATTTACACATACATTGTTCTCAAACAAAAAGGTTCCTACATAGCTTGGGTCACTTCTGGTAACATATAATCCTTGACCATCTAAAATATTATTATAATCTGCGGTTCCATAGTTAGGATTTGTATTTCCTGAGTTATCAGGTAATTGAGTAACATAAAAAGGAATTCGATTCCAATTATTATACACTAGATTTCCACGCATAATCATTTTAACATCTGTAGTGTTGTCTCCATCTTCAGCAATTGTCTCTGCGTAAACAATGGCACTAGATGCTGATGATGTCCACCAAGTACAATTGTAAACCTCATTATTTTCAATGGTTATATGATCAGAATCATTAAATCGGATTCCAGAACCTGTGCAATTGAAAACTTTATTATTTTTAATAATTATATTGTTGTGTGCCTTATAACCTCCCCAAATTCCTTTTCCTGAAAAATAGGTGTGGTTATAGGTTATATTATCATCTTCATCAGATGCTGCTAAAACTTTATACTCTCGATCTGCGATAGCTTGATCATAGGTAATGTTAGCAGCTGGCCCTTCAACTTCAAAACCTTCTATTATGATGTAGTTCATATAGTCTGATATGACGATACCACCTCTTCCATCAAATTCTATTTTTGGTTCATGTCCTTCTAAGTTTCTAATTGTAATATATGCACCCTCTGATCCTGATTTGTTAATGGTAGCTACATGAGGATTATTCATGTTGGTATTTGTAGAGGGGTCAACTGAACCATAGCCTACATTTCGATATGTTCCATTCATTACATAAACAGTACCCCCTTCTGAAACCT
>CAJQMN010000131.1 GCA_905479435.1 uncultured Flavobacteriaceae bacterium
GGTAATAATTCAGTAATAGTACAATAACCATCAATATCCGATAAAACTGCCCCAATCCCAACAAGCTCGTTGTTCATAGTTTGATTAAACTTTTCTTTTTCTTTAATGTTCATAAATGTAGTGTGGGGGTCAAACATTTGAGTTAAAGTGCTTAAATATAATTCTTGCACATCCGTAGACTCGAATTCAAGTATACTTTTTTTCCAACGCTCGTATCTTTTACGAACTTTAACCTTAGAATCAGAAGAAAGTTTTTCCATTTCACTTTTACTAAATTCTGTATTGGTTGAATTGGTTTCAATGGAGGACAAAACTTCACCTAAGATTTCAAATTCAATTAGTCTCTTCCACAATCCATCTAATCCCTCGTTGTTAGTTTCCCAATCCGCATCTTCCCGATCAAATTTATATGAATTATTTGAATCAAAGCTAAAGTCAGACTCTAAAAATTCCATCACCCAGTCTAATCTCTTGATGGATTTAGTTTTATAAAAATTATAGATTTCAAAGCCAGGAAACAGATTTCCTTGCTCGAAAAACGTAACTAAAGTTGGGGAATACCGATTGATAAATTCTGTTACATCAGTTTGAGTGAAATATAATTTTGATTTATCTAACTTATTTAAGTAGCTCGTAACGAAATCTGTTGAATTAAGTTTTTTTATAGATACTTTATTAAAATGAGCTTGCTGGAGGGCTTGAACTAACCATTTGGTTTCTTGCTGCATTAAAGAAGTGGGTTGTATATCACTCGCCCTTACTTGCTTTAGAGAAACAAGATTAAATGAAACCAAAATCAGATATGGCACTAGTAATTTAATAGACAAATTATAGGTATACATAATTATTTTTGTATTAAAGATTTAATTTCTAAGCAAACTTTTTGCTTTATCCAGAGTTACCTTTTCCTTGGAGGTTAAAGAACCGAAACCGGATTCATTAATTTTATCTAATATGCGATCAACCTCTTTCTGTAATTCTGATGTACTAGAAAAATTGATTTTAAAATCGCTATTATCTACCGTGGAAGAACCACTCTTTTTGGATGAAAACTTAGATTTCGAAGTATCGAGAACAAATGAAGGGAAGTTTTTGCCTTGTCGAAGGAAGTAAAAAACCAATCCACCGGCTAAAAGTCCTCCTAGGTGAGCAGAATGAGCAATATCTGAAGAGGATGAAATTTCGTTGAATAGAAACCCATATACTTCAATACTTAAAACTCCAATCAAGATCCATCGAGGCTTTACCTTACAAGGTAAAACAAAAAACAAAAGAAGAGTAATAGGATTATCCGGTTGTTTTAAACAATATATTGATAAACAAGCCATAACCATTGAAGAGGAGCCCAATAAAAATTGCCCACTATTATTAAATGTTAACCAAAAGAAAGCACCAAGAGCAGAGCCAATGATTAATAAATAAATGAAATTTGTTTTTCCAATGTCAGACTCAACCGCTCTCCCAATAAAATAAAGACCCAATAAATTAAATATCAAATGAAACGGACCATCATGAAAAAAAGAATAAGTGAATAGGGTCCAAAGCAAAAAACTAGAAATTGCTCCTGCAGAAAAATAAAGATTTTCAAAAATAAAATTATTTATGGTAGAAGAGAAAATACCAACAATTGAATTAACGAGAAAACAAACTATGAGAACGACTATGAGAATTTCTACAACGGATTTGTCTTGGGTAGAAAAGGGTTTCTGCATGTATGGTCGGTCGTATAACATTTTTTCAGATTAGTTTTTTCTGCTGATAGTGCAAATCTTGATTTGAATAAACAATTAGTAAAGGATGAGAAACCCTGTTGTAAGTATATTAATTCCGTATTTGGTTTTTATTCTACTTTTTGAAAATCAAATTTTTGAAAATGCCTTAATAGTAAATATCTTCCTATTTTATATTTTTCTAAAGATTTTTATTTATAGTTATTTTTTACTTAAGAAAAATAAAATATTATTTCTCGGAATATTCGAAATACTGCTATTTATCATTTTACTTGAAAACTATGATTTTAAAATATTACAAATGCCTGAAGATACCCCAAAAAGGGAAGTGGTTTTAGATATTAAAATAAAAAGAAAAGTTAACAATTTAAACTACAATTATTATGTTGCAAGCGTAAAAACCGCACCAAAAGTAAATGAAGATTTGGTAAATCAACATATTTTATGCAGATTTGAAAATAATGAAATCGCGCATTTGACGGAGAAAAAAATCAAGGTAAAGGGAGTTCTTTCAAGCAAGTTTACCAATAATCAATATCTTACTACTCTTAAATATTGTAAAATTTTAAATATGACGAAAGCCAAGAGGCTGGATACTCTACTTCAATTAAAATTTTTAATAGAAAAAACACTGCTTATTTCTGCAAAAAATGAAGAGCAATTAAACGCATTCCTTAACGCGATTCTTTTGGGCAATAAAAACATGCTGTCTAATTCACAGAAATTAACATTTCAGAATAGCGGAACATTACATCTTTTTGCAGTAAGTGGTCTTCATATAGGGTTTATATATTTAATTATAAAATTTTTGATTTCTTTAATAACATATAACCGGTACATATCTGAAATAGTAATCGCTATAATATTATTTGTTTATTTAGATATGGTTAATTATCCTCCATCGGCATTACGGGCATGTATGATGATAAATATTTGGCAATTATCTATCGTTTTTTTTAAGAGGAAAAGCGCTTTATGCTCATTGTCTACCTCTTGCTTACTGATTCTTATCAATGACCCATCCTCAGTAATGGAAATTGGATTTCAATTATCTTACACCGTCGTCACATCTATTATTGTTTTTAATATACAAATAAAAAAGTATATAGAAAAATATAAATATACTTTTAGTAATTTTTTTATAAATTCACTACTTACTAGTTATTCTGCTTTTTGTGGAAGTATGTTGCTTGTTTATGATTATTTTAACATTATAGTACCAGGTTCGATAATAATAAATATAATAGCAATTCCTATTGCATTTATATTTATAGTATTTATTTTCTTAATGTTATCATTATCAATATTTATTGAAATTGATTATTTTTCAATCCTTTTTTCAGGACTTTACAATATACTAGATTATCTTCTAAACATTTTAACAGTATCTGACTTAACCTATTTTAAAATAGAAGGTAAAAGCGAGCTAGATAACTCAATTCATTTTTTTTATATAATTGCTATTCTTTTACTCGCTAATTTAATTAAAAAAAATAGCACTAAAATAATTATCCAGTTCTTTTTTCCGACTGTTTTGTTTTTATTCTATACTTTAATTAGCATTTAAGGTTTGTAAAAAAGAAACAGTTAGAATTTTTTCTTCTATTAAACCATTAGTTCCAAATCTAAAATTATTATCTCCAGTTAATAATCGACAAAACGGTGTTGTTTTTTCTCCTTCTGATGACCTTAATTTACTTATTTCTGAAATCTCTTTGCCCAAAGAATAATAATTATAAGATGATAATTGAGCTTGCTTCAGTATTTCAAGTGCATCTTCTCTTTCCTCCTCCTTACAAATACAAATTGTATAGACTTTCAGACCTCTTTTCCGAAATATTTTATAATTGGAAGAAATAGTTATTAAATTTTCTCGATTTTGTTTTTGGTTTTCATGTAAACTCCATATGTAAAAAAACTTAGGATAATTTGTTTTTTGTCTAATAAAGAAATTTAGTCTTCTTTCATCGGCATAATTTATTTGAATTGTTTCACCCGAATACCTTCTTTTTACGTTTTCGGCTAAATAAAGATCCTTTTTAAATTTTACTGCAGTACCAAAGTTCCTAGTTCTGTTAAATTCTACCTTCTTCCCGTTTATTAATTTTTTTATATTTTGATTAAGTTCTCCGTTTTTTATCTCCTCTGGTTTTTCGTGATTCCCCAATCTGCCTGAATATATAATTTTTCCCAAACTATCATAAAGGTATGCACTGGGGGTAATTTTCACCTCTAAGCTTTTGGTTACTATTTGTTCTTTTCCGTCATAAATATAGGGGAAATTATAACTCTCACTTAAAGCTCTTTCTTTCATTTCTTGAAAAGAATCTCCTGAGTCTGAATACGCTAATTCATCTGGTAGAATTGCATTTTCAAAATTAGGGGAAAATACAAGTATTTTAATACCTCCTGACTTCCATTCTTCGCTACATTCAACTAATTTTTTTTGAAATATTTGGGATATTTTACAATGATTCGATAAAAAAATCAGTAAAGTTCCGCGTTCACCAATTAGATCTTTATTCGTATATACCTTCGAATCTACTCCTTGCAAGGCAAAGGGATTAATTTCTTCAAGAGTGAATTTCTTTTCGTTTCCCATTACAACAGTAGCTAATACCTTTAGTATTAATATTATCGTTACTTTCTTTATAAGATTTTCTGTGTTCATAATGTTTGAATATCTTCTAAACAATGAGTAGAAGGTTATGTTTACTTAATTTATTTCACAAATGTACCCATTAGACGAAAAAGAAAATTGGTTTAGCGGAAAAGGCCATTGGTCTAAAACCCTTGATGAAGACTGGTTTAATTGGAAATGGCAAATGAGAAATCGTTTAACCAAAAAAGAACA
>CAJQMN010000132.1 GCA_905479435.1 uncultured Flavobacteriaceae bacterium
TTTTTGTGGTCCATTCTCTCATGTGTCTGTAAAATAAAGCTTCTTTATATTCATCAGTTGCTTTACTTCCCTTATTACCATAGAGTCCGTTTGAAAAGGTAGCCCAGCCCGTTTCTCCGATGTGTATTGGCTTTTTTATTCCTAGACTATTTACATAGTTGGCAACACTATCATATTGAGATACCGCATAATCTCTAGCTCTTAACATGATATTATTTATTTTCTCAATATTGGGTTTTTCTTCTTTTGTATACCAAAAAACAGGATTATAATGAGTATCATGCATAGGGTAGGTGTGCATAGAAATATAATCTACTTCTTTAATAAGTTTATTTAGATCTTCTGTGTGATATTCATCACTGCCTCCTCCCCAAGAAGCAAAATTATCTGAGCTAGTAATCCAAAGATCCTTTGGAAGTTTATCTGTTTTTTTTAAGTTTTGAAGATGGGAAACCCACTTAAGAATTACTGATGGCTGCACATAATAACTTGTCGCCCACTTTACCATAGCCTCGTTTCCTACAGCAATAATTTTCACAATACTCGGATATTTATTTGCCAATGAAACAGCCCTGCCAATTTCACTTTCATTTTGATCGCTTTCCAGTTGGTGGTTAACTGGATGATTTGTCCAAGCATTTTTACAATCTATCCAAGCGCCCAACATAACATACATTTCAAACGAGGGGTCTTCACTTTTCAGTTCCTGTATGGCCTTTAGAATTGTTTCTGCTTGTGCTAATTGAACATTATAGGTCCTAAGAATTCTAATTTTCATAGCATAAAGAATTTTCATGTCTTCTTTAATTTCTGAAATAGTAGGTTGAATCCCTCTAGTAGATTTTCTATATCCACCATAAGAAATTGCTAAATATTTTGAGTTTCCTAATATATCTTTTGCTGTCAATTGTATCTTCTGTTTTGGGGTTTTTTCCAATTTTTCGTTCTTTTTATCATCTTCACAAGATAATATGATGCATGAAATGGCTATTGTAAATAGATAAAATTTCAACCTCATCAACTTTCTTTTTCTATTTTAAATATGTGCTATTTACATTAGCGTTAATTTGAACAATATCTCCAGTTCTTTTAAATATTTTCTCACTTGTTTTACGATCTATAACTAACGAATCAATTTGGGTGGAAGTTCCATCTTTGAAAATGATCTCTAAGTGATCTTTATCGGAAATGTGATATATAATTGGTACTTGACAATAGGTAAATGCAAGTGAATTAGAAGGGATTGTGATACTTTGGCTTCCTCTTAAAAGGCTTAAATAGTCAAAACTTGTTTCTTTGGAAAGAAATTCTTCCTTTCTTAATAAGCAAGGGTTAAAATATAATTCACCTTGATTTACAAAAACACCTAATTCACCAAACCTAGTGATAACATCCTCTTTTACTTGCCCAGTCATTCCTGGTTGTTGAGCACCTTTACCACCAGGTGTGTGAGAGTAAGGATCTGTTGGAAAAGCCCCATATAGCTCTGGAGATTTATGCACCCCTATACCTTCATTTATTTCATAGAAGTGTTCAAGTAATTGACCAATCATTACTTCATTCTCTCCATTTGATATGGCCTGAAGACAAGATTCCTGAACAGCTAACAATAATTTTGAAACCATATGCCAATAAATAGAACCTAATCCCTCATAACCATAAAATGTACCTGATCTTCCTGTAAAAGCCTTGTGATTAAAAACATCTTCAAAAGCTTGAAGAACTTTTGGGGTTTCAGAGGCTAATAGGCTACTATATTTTGTGTTCGAAAGTTTATCTAAGGCTTCAGCTACATCATTTGCATTTTTAAAGTTTCCATTAAAGTGGAACTCACCATTGACATCTCTTTCAATAATCTCAACGGAGTTATCTTTTAACATCTCTTGGAATAACTTTGAAGATAAAACGGCATCTTCAGAAATTGTATTCCTATCTAGGAATCCTTTAAGTTCTTTAAAAGGATACAGTAAATAACTGTATTGATCTTTTCTAAAAAGCTTACTTTGTTTGAGAGCGTTTAATACATTTAATGTTTCTTCCCCATTTAAATAGCCAGAGCTTAAAACAGCAACCTGACCCTCAAGCATTTCACTTAAGTAGCTTATAGAGATACTATTATCTGAATTTACTGTCATTAAATTATATGCGTGATATAAGTTGTCTGAACGTTTATTTGCTTTTATAGAGTGCTCTAAATATGACTTACTTAGGCTTACGAATTTTTTTAATTTATCAAATGAAAGTTTTGTTTTTCTTCCAGAGAATGCTTGGGTGTAAATTTGTGTTCGGTAATCATCTCCTGCCTGCCCTAAAGCATCTAAAATTCTTTTTTTATCAGTATCATTGATTGAAGAAGCTAATAATTTGATGTTTTTTTCAAACGTACGAAGTACCTTATTGAAAAAATCTAAAATTTCGTTAGAAACTTCAACTTCAGGAGTTGATGAACTCTCTAATAATTCTTCAAAGAAATTGAAAAATCGATTTAAATAATATAGCGTTACCATTGATACACCATTTCCAACAAGAGCGTTATTGGCGTCATTCCATTCAGGTCTTTGAGTATTCATCCAGATTCCTCCCTCAGGAATAAAGTTGGATAATTTTGCTAAGGAAGTAGCTAGAATTTTTTCTATAAAATTTGCCTTTACTATGAAGCGATGTTCATCTCTTAATAAGGCTCCGTCAGCTCCTAAAGTTGCTCTTTCCTCACGAATTTTAGTGTCTAATTGTTGATCAAAAATTATCGTATCTTTTGGATTACTTAATAACTCTTCATAAGATTTTATTTTGTAAGGTACATTTGCATAAACAAAAAGATTCTTAGTGAAGAAACTCTCTAATCTTCCTGGGTTATGGTTTTTTATAAATTCTAAAAATTTTAATAGGTAAATAATTTGATGGTCACCCCAGTATCCAATATATGACCAAGGGTCATCTGGTTCAATAGTTTCCCAGTCAAAACCACCCTTAGTTACCCTGTAAGGATTATACCCATCAAAAGTAGTGGCATTTAAAAATTTATGAATCATACTTTCAATAAATTCTGGATAGGAGTGCGCTAAGGCCTCCCAGTTTTGAAAGATGTCTCTCCAGTTACCCTCATAGTCTAATATTTTGGAACCATCTATTTCATTTCTTGTATTAATTGAAAATTTATTCCAGGGTCTACTTGGGTCTCCATGACGTCTACTAAACTTTAACGGCATATACTCTAAGCAAAGACGCCTAAAGTTTTTATCTTCGTTTTCGTATGCTATTTTATGAAGCTCTGAAAGTGAAAATAATTCAGGAAGATTATCTATAATACTCTCTGATGTAAATGCAACCTTAGTATTTGCTTGTTCTAAATAGTTTTTAAAGTCCCACTTTTCTATTTGATAGTTGTTATCAAAAATACCTCCACGCATAATGTTAAAAAGCGTATTAGCAAAATGACGTGTATCTTTTAAATTATCTGAAGTAACCTGAATAGCATCTGATGCAGAATTTAACTCTACCAGACGTTTTGTTCCAAGGTTAATATTATTATTTACTTTATCCAGTAGGGAGGAATCTTCTTTAATTTGCTTCGATAATTTTGCGATGTTAGAATGATTTTGATTTACATTGGCAATAATCATCCATTCTTTTGCAGACTCTTTTTCTAATATGATATCTGAATTTAAAAAATAAGCCCCTTTTTCTGCTTTAACATCTACTTCTTGTTGAACAGTATTCCCTAATCTAAAATTATTTAACTGAAGAGAAGAAAGAAGATATTTAGGATTGTTTAACCCTATAGACCAGACTACATTAGCCTTCAAAGCTTCACTTGCTTCAGCTTTATCAACTAATATGGCACTTAACGCAAAAATTCCTAAACCAGTTGCTTCTTCTAATTCATTTCGCTTGTATGCATCAACGAGGTTACTGGATTGATTTTGTTCATCACTACCAATACTAGCAGGCATAATATTTTGAATACCATCAAGTAAACTTACTTTAACAGCCTCTTTTCCCGTATTAATAAGTTTAGATTTTTTAACAAAACCAAAAGTATTACTTGAACTCCATTGGTATCTAAAAGTTAATTCTAAATCATGGTTTATCTCTTCAAATATAATTTTGTTTCCATATCTATTTTTATACAAATTTTGGGTAGTTGAGTAGCTGCCTAAAGATCTGACAGCAAGAGGTTCCCACTTATATTCTTTATTATTCTTATAAATTCTAAAAATAGATTTATTTCCTGTTATGTCTGCAGATTCTGTAATTTTATCGTCGGTATAATAAGGGAATAATGCATATTCAGAATTTTTTCTTCCAGCTGTAAGACCTCCATTACTTGAGATAAACATCCAATGATTAGAATCACTTACAATACTCATAAAGAAAGGACGCATAGCGTCGTTATTTGAAATCTGATAATATGCCTCGTCATCTATTACAACAGATTTTAATTGAACATCCATATTTTTTTGAGAGGGTTTTTTTGTTAATATATTAGTTTCGCTACTCATTTGATAAAGTACTTTATTTATTTTTTAGTTTATTGTTTAAATTAGATTGTAAAATGGCATCAATATAAAAATCTCCAGAAGTAGTCCCGGAACCATCAATGAAAATTACAAACCTGTTATATTCTTCTGATGAAGAAAATGTATATTTTAATTCTTCCCATCCATTTCCTGAATGAAATGCAATGTTTTCTACTGAACTAATGTTATTTTTAGTATCTTCTAATTTGAGTAATATCTCTACTGACTTATTAGAATATAATGACAAATTTATTGTATTGCCCCTCTTCAAGTTAATGGGGTATTTAAGGTCTAGGTAATTTCCTTCCCACTTGCTCCCTGAGTTTGTAATGACTCCAAATGTACTTGTTGAAGTTTTGTTTTCTGTATTTGGAGCTTTATTACTTAGTTTAAAAGCCGCTCCATTAAAAGGGTTAAATTTTAAAATTATTGGGTTATAATCAAAAGCAATGTTAAGCATAGGCGTTGTTGCTTTTTTCCATAGTGCAGTAATGACTGAATCTTTATTCTTATTTAAATTTTTAAGATTTTTTTTATTTTGATTTCCTTTAGCCACTGCCTTTTTTAAATCAATATCATGAAAATATTTTTGTAAGTCACTTGAACTAACTCCATCATTAAAAGGGTTAAATTGATGAACTTGTTTCAGCATATAATAGGCAGCCCTAGGATATAAATTATAAAGACCCTTATCATCAGTTGGTCCTTTAGCACAAATTCCAAACCATTCCTCATTCATATTGTTCTTTCCTTCAGAAAGATCTTGTGAGTATCCACCATTAACCCAGGTTGCTATTGTATCATGTTTAGATACATTTTTTCTGTTATCAAAATCATATTTCCACCACCCATCGCTAAATTGAAAAGTAAACCCTCCAATAGTGTTCTCATATCCTCCCATTCCAGCAGCATTTGCGTAAATTTCTTTCCAATTCTCAAGAAGGTATTTTGCTTGTGGTTTTTGATTTTCAGAACTGGTGACTGCGTTAAAAGCATCTGCTCCAAATTCTGTAAACAGCAAAGGTTTATTTAAAACTTCTTTTACAGATTTAAATAGATCGGTAAAGGAAGCACCTCTGTATGAGTTGACCCCCAGAATATCAATATCTACACATTCTTTAGCGATTATCTCAATAAATAGGTTGTCTCCATTACAAATAGCGACAGGATGATTGCTGTCTAATTTTTTAATTATTTTTGAAGCCTCATTCATTAAACGATACATGGGTCTGCCATATTTTTCTCCTACAGCCATTTTTTTGGCTTCTTCTTCTGGAAAATCTTCAGTCTCTGCACCAGACCAAAAAAGGCCGTAATTATTTTCGTTTCCTAACAAATACAAAAGAAGACCTGGAGTATTTTTATACTCTTTAACCATTGCTTCAATTTCTGACAATAAAATCTTTTGCATCTTAGAATTTGAGTAATCTGTGATTGGATTCCATTCTCCATCTATAGCCATACCATATCTACCAAAAGAATGATTTATCATGGTGTAAATACCATAGTTTTTATAGATGTACTCAATCCATTTAGGAGGAATATCAGAATAATGCCGAATAGTGTTGATATTCATATCTCTCAAAAGAGACATTTCATGATCTAGCCCTAACTTTATGATTTCGTCTGAACTTTTCCAAAAATCTGCACTAACAGCATCTTTTCCAATTGGAATCACATCCCAATTCATTCCATTAATTATAAATTTTTCACCATTAACAATTAACGCATTTCCATGCTCATTTGTTCTGACC
>CAJQMN010000133.1 GCA_905479435.1 uncultured Flavobacteriaceae bacterium
TATGAAAGAATGCATGCAGGGACGTTGCCAATTCCTGCCATTAATATTAATGATTCTGTAACCAAGTCTAAATTTGACAACAAATACGGATGTAAAGAATCTGCAGTAGATGCCATAAGAAGAGCTACAGATATTATGTTGGCTGGTAAAAGAGTTGTGGTATGTGGGTATGGAGATGTAGGAAAAGGAACTGCGGCCTCTTTTAAAGGAGCGGGTTCTATTGTAACGGTTACAGAAATAGACCCTATTTGTGCTTTACAGGCAGCAATGGATGGTTTTGAAGTGAAACGTTTAGAAACTGTGATGGGAAATGCAGATATCATTATTACAACCACAGGAAATAAAGACATTGTTACTGGAACTCATTTTTCATCCTTAAAAGATAAAACCATTGTGTGTAATATTGGTCATTTTGATAATGAATTAGACATGGCTTGGTTAAATGAAAATTATGGTGATACCAAGGTTGAGATTAAGCCTCAAGTAGACAAATATACCATCAATGGAAAAGACGTTATTATTTTAGCAGAGGGGCGTTTGGTAAATTTAGGGTGCGCAACAGGGCATCCAAGTTTTGTAATGAGTAATTCATTTACCAATCAAACGTTGGCTCAGATAGAACTTTGGACAAATATTGCAGCCTACAAGAATGAAGTATACATGTTGCCAAAGCATTTAGACGAAAAAGTAGCGAAATTACACTTAGCTAAAATTGGTGTAGAGCTCACAGAGCTACGATCAGATCAAGCAGATTATATAGGTGTAAAGCAAGAGGGTCCTTTTAAACCTGAGTACTATAGATACTAAAAAATGTATTCTTTTACATAAAAAAACCTCTCCATATGGAGAGGTTTTTTTATTTTTTTGACATTAACAAGCCTTCTGTAATTTAATTAACTCCATATCCATATCCATATCCATATCCATATCCATATCCATATCCATATTTGTCAATTAGCTTATCTGGCTTAGAGTCATCAGTAATTATATACCCTATATTTTTTAACTTATATTTCTTCTTGTACTCTACTACATAGTTTGCTACTTTTTTAGATGAAAAGTTTTTTCTAAACACATGAATAATATAATCTGATTTTTTTAACAATTCTAAGGAATCAACCATAAATAGGACAGGTGCAGTATCAAAAATTACATAATCATATTTTTTCTGGAGGTAAGAAATTAAATCATCAAATTTTCCACTATTGTAAATGTTTATTTTAGTATTAGTTTCTGTTCCAACAAAAAGAGTATCGAGTTGATTATTGGTCATTTTATACTCTTCAAAAAGTTCTTCAATATTAGTTGAATTATCTCTAATTATGTCTGTTAATCCCTTATGTTGAATTTTAGTGTAATCAAATAATTTTGACAAATCAGGATTTCGCACATCTGTTCCAATAAGAATAACTTTTTTATTTGTACTGGCTAAAAAAGTTGAAAGATTGAATGCGGTGTGTGTTTTTCCCTCATTCTTAATACAAGAGGTAATCATAATTGTCTTCCCTTTGTTTGATTTTGGAATCATCAAATTCAAATTATGATAAATTCTTTTCAAAAGCTCGTTATGCAATGCTTTATTCTCATTCGATAGTTTATCTTTTGAAAATTTGATAACACCTAAAAAATCTATATTAATGAGCTTTTCTTTTAGGTATTCTATATCAATAAAAAAAGTTCTAATAAAAAACAAACTAAGACTAAATCCAACAGGGAGAAATAATCCTGCAAATAAGAAATAAGCTAATGTTTTTGACTCATTAGATTTTAATTCTAATACATAATCAACATCATTAATTAATTTAATATTCGACTCTAAAGAGGATAAATTAATTAATGCCTCTTCTTTTTTTTGTGATAAATATGAATATAAATTATTTAAAAGTAAGAGGTCTCTATCTAAATTGCTTAATTCAGATTCTCTCAATGGAATAACACCTACTAATGAATTGCTATTTTGTTTATAATCTTCATATCTATTTAATTTCATTTTTAGTTTATTAATATAGATATTTAAACTATTTAGAATATTTGATCGTAGGTCTATGAGTTGGTTTTGTGATTGAATTACTAAGGGGTTTTTTTCTGTAGCCTCAACAAGTAAATTATTTTTTTCTAAAATAATTGTATTAAACTGAGAAACCATCTCATTAATATTTTTATTTTCAATACCAATATCGGTGGGTAAAAGCTCAAAAGAATTTTGTTTTTCTACTTCATTTAATAATGTAACAGACAGTTCACTTTGTAATTTGTTTTTAAATATTTTTTGCTCAATTTCATTTAAATTATTCAAAACTGAATTTGTTTGAGCTGCAGGCATGTAAACACCATTTGAAATCTTAAAATCAGAAATTATAGAATTCAAAGAATCAATTTTTATTTTTAATTTAGAAATTCTTGAATCAATAAAATTGATGGATAGTTTGTAAACATTTTTTTTCTCTCTTAGATTGTGTTCTTTAATTCCATTTACAATCCCTCTCAAAATTTTTGAATTTAACTCTTTATTTGGACCAGCATATGAAATTCCATAAGTATTTGATTTTTTAGGTTCACTTATTACGTAATTTGATTTTATACCATTCACGGTATTTACCTTGCTAAATTGTTTTATTATGTAAGTGTCTCTCCCTACATAATTAATAAATTTTGGTTTGTAAAAAAATAATGAATTTTCAAACTCACTTTCCCTTTTTGAAAATGAAAATGTATTATCATTTATTTTAATGATAACATTTTCTTTATCATAACTAATACTACATTTATTTTCAGATATGGTTTGTTTAAAAACAAATTCAAAGGGCAAAGATTCTTTTGTTAAAAGTGTATTAGCCTTCCATCTGTTTTTTTTAAAATACCTATAATTAAGTCCAAATTTTTCTATTACTTGGTTTAATATCAGTGTTGATTTAAAAATTGAAACTTGATCTTGACTTTTTAGATTATTATTATAAAGAAATTGATATTCATTATTATTGATAAAAGAGGAGGGGTCAGATTGATCTTCACTAACTAATAATGTTGCATACGTTTTAAATATATCATGATGATAATAATTATAGACAAATCCTGTAATCGTAAATAGGATTAAAGATGAAGCAATTAACCACCTATGAGATAAAACAGTAAATATGATTTCAATAAGATCTGTTTGATCTTCTGGAGTATGTGTGTTCTCTACCTGCATTACCTTACAATTAATACAATTATAGATGTTAACAATGATAGTACTCCAGCATTTCTTAAAACCCCAAAATCAAATGCTAATGAGGCCTTGTCGGGTCTTACGTAAATTTTATCGTTTTGTTTTAAGAAATAATATGCTGAGGTAAAAAACTCGTGAGAGGTTAAGTCTACATATTGAGTTTCAATTTCATTATTAGAACTTCTAATGATCATGACTTTAGTTGGGTCTGCATTTTTATTGAAATCTCCAGCTCTGCTGATTAGTTCAGTAAAAGAAATATTTTGATTTATCACTTCAAATGTTCCAGGTCTAGCCACTTCCCCTAAGATTGAAACCCTAAAGTTTAAAATTTTAGTTCTAACATTTGGGTTTTGAATATATTCCTTCAATTTTAATTTAATAGCTTCAGAAAATGAAGAGCAAGTCAATCCAAAGGCTTTTATTTTTCCAAGGTTTGGAAGGTCTATATACCCTAGGCCATCAACTAAATAACCCTCTAATTTTCTTGCTTCTGAATTCCAATTTGTTCCTATTTTATCAATTGAATTTTGTGAAAAAATTGAGGTACTTTGGTTGTTTAAAGAAGAAATATTTACATCAATTAAATCTCCATAAGTTATTACAGCCTCTGGAATTTTTAGAGTTATATTTTCAGGAATATTTTTAAATAATACTTTACTATTGGAACAGCTAGTCAAGATGAAAAATAAAAATATAAAACGTATGTATGTATTTGAATATAACAATTGAGGGAATTATTATTAATTATAATGCATAATTACAATTATTTTTATGTAGGGATAAATATTTTTTTTTAAAATAAAACATCTATTTTTAAATAAAATATCTTTTTTACCTATGGTCATTTATAATACGTCCTTGAAAAGAATCTGATCTTTACATCCCGATTGTAATGGGAATTAAGTTGCTGAGGATAAATATATTAGATAGAATATTTTATTTCAAAAATTTATATTTGTTCTTAACGAGGTATGTTTCTGAGTATCCAGTTCTTTCAGATATTTCGGATATTGATTTTCTGTCACCTAACATTTTTTTTGTCAATTCTAACCTTTCTTTTTTTATGTATTTAGCGGGTTTAAAATTCTTATTTAAACTATTAATTTCATTGTAATCTAAGTTAAATTCGACTTCTAACATTTTTAAAGTAACACTCTTCAAATTTTTACGAATGAATCGTTTAATACTAAATATTAACTGTTCATCTGTAATATTTTTTTTGTTTAAGGCTCTTATAATTATAATCAAAATAAGTACAAATAATACAACTCCAATAAACAGATAGCTATTGTTATTATTCATTTTAAAATCTTTAAAGATTAAAGATTTCTCAAAATCATTTACATCATTTATTGAGTATATACCGTGAATGCTTCCAAAACTTATTTTATTGTCTTCCTTATAGATTGCTCCTCTATTAAATTCATCTACAATATAATTATGGAATATTTTTTGTTTTGTTTTTTCAAAAATACTTAAGCCTTTATTTCCAGATAAAAATATCAAATTTTCATAATCTGAAATTGTGTGTGCTGTTGTTTTAATAGGGTATTGGCCCTCTAATTTTAGACCTTCCTTAGTTCTTTTTAAAATTAGTAGTAAATTATTTTTTGAAATTGCATAAAAATAATTTCCATCAAGATCACTCTCTAAAATATCTTTAATCTCAAATTTGATATTATCCTCTATTATTTCTATACTATTGTCGTTTACATTTAATGATATGTATTTTTTATCGTCTATAAAGTTAAATTCTCCTCGATCTTTAATTCTGGAATCTATCTTATTTCTAAGCGGTATAACTTTATTTTGACTTTCATAAATTATTTCAAAAATATTTTCATTATAATCATACTTGTAGATCCCTTTATCTGAAATAACTAAATATTTAGAATTACTTAAAGCATAGATATCTGATATTGCTCCATACTCTCCTTTCGTTCTTATAGAATTATCATTATTATATAACTTAGTCTCTATATTGTCTTTATAGCTTAATAAGCCATTATAGCATACAAATGTAATACTGTCAAATTCTCTAATTTGTCCATCTGTATAGGTGATTTTATTTAATTTATTACCATTAATATAAACACCACCATAGGTGCCAATTGTGTTCTCAGTAATAGATCTTACGCTCCCTGTAGAGGTAAATGTATATTTAAGGCTATTGTATATTAATAATTTTCCTCTTGCTATAACATATAGGCTGTTGTCTAGGTATGCAAAATCTGTTACAGCTTCTTTGTAAAGCTCAGGATACACATTTGGTGATTCAATGAATTTTATTTTAAAATTATTATTTTTTTCAAAAATTGAATTTATTGGACCAGAAATTGAGTTATCAAAAAGAATTAAATCATCACCAGATTCATTAATTTTATAAATACCATCACTAGAACTTACATACAATTCATTTTCATAGGAAACAAAATTGTAAAATATCTTATCATCATATATTTTATGAATTGAAAAGTTATTCGCAAAAAGTGCTATAAAGCTTATTATGATTGTAATATGACTCATGTAATTTTGATTTAATAATACAATGATACTTGATATTTATTATAGCGACAAAAATTAAATTCTTAATAAATTATCTTTTTTATTTAATTTTTGTCAAATTAGCACTTATTTAAATCTATGCTGGCAAGCTTGCGGATCTTCGACTAGATTATGTTAAGGATACATGAGATGTTTATTTACACTAGAATAGTATAGATATCAAAATTCAATTCTTTTACATAAAAAACCTCTCCATATGGAGAGGTTTTTTATCTTTAGCATTTAATACTATTTATGGCGTTTTCAAAAAAGATAGGCTTACTCTTAGCTCCCATACTATTTTTTATAGTTCTAAACCTTCCTTTTCATCTGGTTTCTGAAACTGGAGATGCCGTAATTGCTGTTGCTATTTGGATGGTGATTTGGTGGATTACCGAGGCAGTGCATATTGCAGTTACTGCGTTGTTACCTCTTATTTTATTTCCATTATTAAAAGTAATGCCCATTGCAGATGTAGGAGCCAATTATGGAAGTCCTATTATCTTTCTATTTTTTGGGGGTTTTGTATTAGCTCTAGCCCTAGAAAAAGTAAACCTTCATAAAAGAATTGCACTTACCATTATAAAAATGACGGGTACCACCCCCAATAAAGTTGTTCTTGGGTTTATGATTGCTACCGCATTTATGAGTATGTGGATTAGCAATACCGCAAGTACTGTTGTGATGTTACCCATAGCCATTTCTGTGATTAAATTACTTATAGATGACCAAGACGGGTTTACCAAAGGAGATAAAAATTTTGCCTTAAGTGTGATGCTTGGTATTGCTTTTTCTGCCAATGCTGGAGGTATTGCAACGGTAATTGGAACGCCACCAAATTCTGTATTAATAGGCTTATTAGAAAGTGAATACAATACACAAATTTCTTTTTTAAAATGGATGACCATGGGATTACCATTTTCAATCATCATGGTGAGTTTGTGTTATGTGGTATTGGTAAAAATCATGTTTCCTTGCAATGATATTCAGTTTTCGGCTTCAGCAAATGTAATTTCTAGCGAATTAAAAAGCTTAGGAGCTATTTCTAAAGAAGAGAAAAGAGTGCTTACTGTTTTTGCAGTCACTGTTTTTTTATGGATCTCTAGAAC
>CAJQMN010000134.1 GCA_905479435.1 uncultured Flavobacteriaceae bacterium
TTTAGATTTAAAAAAACCAAGGTCATAAAAAAGATTTCGAATACGCGTAACTAAATCATATAAGAGTGAAAATGGATACAGCAAAAATCGTAGTAGACTCACAAATTATTTTTTTAATGACAAACCCTGAAAGTGTGATAATAGCACGAAAATACAATAAAATTTTTCTTCTATTTTTAAACTCGTTCATAGAAAAAAAAGTAAGGGAAATATTTTAAACATTTTTAAATTAAAATAGTAACTTTGAGAATGTTATTTTAACTCATGTAAGTTTACTTTAGAGTTTTATAGGTAACATCCATAATTAATAAGATCAATATGACCATAAAGAATGTAAGTGATTACTTGGAGGAAATAGCTCCATTACACCAAGCTGAAGATTTTGATAATGTGGGTTTATTGATCGGAAATGAAACTACTGAAGTTAAGGGAGTTTTGGTAACACTAGATACTCTAGAGGAAACAGTTGACGAGGCTATTAAAACAAAATGTAATTTAATTGTAAGCTTTCATCCTATAATTTTTAGTGGTTTGAAGAAAATTAACGGAAACTCTTACGTTGAAAAGGTAGTCATGAAAGCCATACAAAACAATATTGCTATTTATGCTATACATACAGCTTTAGATAATAGTAAAGTTGGCGTGAGTGCAAAAATGTGTGAGGTATTAGGTTTATCAAACAACAGCATATTACTTCCCAAAGATGATGATGCTAGTGGAATGGGTATGATAGGAGATTTACCTAAACCCATGCCAGAGGAAGACTTTTTAAAGCATACAAAAAAAACCTTCAAAACAAATGGAATTCGTTATTCAAATAAAACAGGAAAATTAGTAAAGCGAGTAGCAGTTTTGGGTGGTTCTGGAAGTTTTGCAATTGCTGATGCAATTCACAAAAAAGCAGATGTTTATATCAGTGCAGATTTTAAGTATCATGATTTTTTTAAAGCTGAAGGTAAAATCTTATTAATTGATGTTGGACATTATGAAAGTGAACAGTTTACAAAAAATCTTTTGGTTGACTATCTTACAAAAAAATTCACTAGTTTTGCAATCATTTTATCAGAAAAAAGTACAAATCCAATTTATTATTTATAAACATGGCAAAGAAGAAAGAAGTTACTGTAGAAGAAAAGTTAAGAGCGCTCTATGACTTACAATTAATTGATTCTAGAATAGATCAAATAAGGAATGTAAGAGGTGAATTGCCTTTAGAGGTTGAGGATTTACAAGATGAAGTAACAGGTTTAAATACTAGAATTTCTAACTTATCTGAAGATGTTTCTAACTTAGAGACAGATATCAATAACAAGAAACTAGCCATTGAAGAATCTATTACTTTGATGAAAAAATATGAAGAACAACAAAAAAATGTTAGAAATAATAGAGAATTTGATTCTTTAGCAAAAGAAACTGAATATCAAGAATTAGAAATTCAATTATCTGAAAAACGCATTAAGGAGTTTCAAGTTAAAATTGAACAAAAGAACGAAGTTATTGCAACAACTAAAGAAAAGCTAGATAAACAACAAGTTCACTTAGATCACAAAAAGGCTGAATTAAATTCTATCTTAAAAGAAACTGAAAAAGAAGAGAAATTATTATTGGACAAATCAAAAGAGTTTTCAGCTTCAATTGATAACCATTTATTAACTGCTTATACAAGAATTAGAAATAAAGTGAAAAACGGGCTAGCTGTTGTATCTATTGAACGTGGTGCATCTGGTGGGTCTTTCTTTACAATTCCTCCGCAGATTCAATTAGAGATTGCCAACAGGAAAAAAATTACAATAGATGAACATAGTGGGCGAATTTTGATTGATGCTGATTTAGCAGCAGAAGAAAAAGAAAAGATTGATAGTCTTTTTGCTTAATCCCTTTTTAAAATAAAAAAAAACTCAGACTAAAGTCTGAGTTTTTTTTTGCTTTTTATATTAAATTAATAGTCTAACGATCTTAGATAAGCTAATTTATCTTTCCAAACCATTAACCCTCTCTTAAAATTATCTATATTTTTATGAACGTTTTTGACCATAGGATTGTCATCTGAAGTATTAGAGAAAAAACTTAAATTATTTTCTAATTGTTGAATTTCACGAACTGATTCATCAATTTTTTTTCTAACAAATATAAGTTCTGAATCTAATTTTCTAGTATCGTTATTTGCAAGATATCCATTTATAATATTCTTAAATTTCAATAAAACAATTTCACTTTTGTCTAAAGATAGTTTTGACAAAACAGTATCTATAAACTTATTAAATTGGATATCAACAGCTTTAGACCCTCTTGGAGTACTTCCTAGTTGATTCCAATTGTTCATAAGGTTTGTTAAAGTATCTTTGGTTGTAAAATCCTTGGCATTAAGACCCTCTACAAAAGCAATTTTCTTGGCTATTATTTCTTTTTGCTCGTCACTTAGTGCATTTTTCTGGTTGTGATAACGGTCAAAATAATAATTACAAGAGGTTTTAAACTTTTTCCAAATATCATCTGAAAATTTCCTTGGGACATGTCCTATTTTTTTCCAATCAGATTGTATTTTCTTGAATGTGTTTGTTGTAGTTTCCCAATCTTCACTATCCTTGAGGGATTCAGCTAGTTTAATAAGGTCTAATTTGGCTTTAAGATTGTTTTGTTGAGTATTTTTCTCTTGTTTATAAAAGTTGTTCTTTTCTCTATTAAATTTCTTTGTTGCCTCTTTAAACTTTTTCCAAATAGATTCACTTTTAGAATAGGGTAATTTTCCTGCATCAAAATACTTTTTTCTTAGCGCATCTATATCTTTTATGCTTTTCTGCCAATCGTTATGTGTTTTATTCTTAGAGGAGTCATAGGATAGAATTTCATCAATAATTAACATTTTTGCTTCAATAATAACAACATATTGAGATTTCATACTTTTAAAATGATCATGTCTTTTATCATGTATGATTTTAGTAGCTGCACTAAATTTACCCCAGACATCTTCCCTCATTTCACGAGCTACAGGACCAATATCTTCTTTCCATGTTTTATGCAGATCCTGTAATTGTTTAAAGGCAGCATTAACATCTTGCATTTCTGCTAAGAATTCTGCTTTCTCTATTAGTTTTAATTTTTCTTCTAAATTGTTCTTAAAATCTAAATCTCTAAAATCGTTACTTAAATGTAATAAATCATAAAAACGTTCTACATGATGGTGGTATATTTTCCAGGTATCATTGTATTTTGTTTTAGAAACAGGACCAATAGATCTCCAGGTATTTTGCAAATCTCTAAAATGCTTATACATCGTTTTGGTATCTGCATTTTCTATTAAAGTTTTGAGATCCTCAATTACCTGAGTTCTTTTTTCTAAATTTTCTTTTAGTTGTTTTTCTAAATTGGAATAGTGAATGTCTTTTTGTTTTTTGTAATCTGACAGTAACTTGTTGTATTTAGACTTTATTGGACTAGAATATTGAAAGTCAATTGTATTTCCTCCCTCAGCTAAAAAAAGTGATTTTTTTTCTGCTAAAAGCGTTCCAAACTTTAGATTAAAAGCACTTTTAATTGCTTCTACAGAAGATTTAATATGTTGAACTTTTTGAGTGTGTATTAAATTTTCTAAAGCATCTGTAAGTTCTTCTAGACTTAAGGTATCATATTTTATAATCTCAACTTCCTTGCTGGGTTTATCTTGTTCAGCATTTCCTTCAACCTCATCGCTATTATCTTTTGAAACCACATCAACATCTGAGCTTACTGCTTCTTTTTTGTCAATAACTATTTCTTGAGTTTCAGAACCTTTTAAATCAGCGGTTGCTTTTTTAGTACTACTAGCTTTTGTGACTTCATCATCAACTTCTACTTCTTTACGATCTAGATCTTTATTGACTTGCTCTGAAATAACTTCATTTTCATTTGTTGTTTCAATTACCTCATCTTTTGGTTGGGCAGTTTTTTTAATTTTATCTTCATTCGATTCTAACATGTCTACAATGTTTAAGGTTCCTATAATATTAAGCATAAAGATAGCAATGTCTTATCAAACAACAAAAAAATCACAACATGATTCAAAATCTATTTATTCCATAATCTCCAAGATTCTTCTGCTTGTAATTCGAGCATTTCAAGACCATTTTTTACTTGAGTTCCTCGTTTTTTACCTTCAAGTAAAAATGCGGTTTCAACAGGATTATAAATTAAGTCGTACAATAAATGTTTCTGTGTCAAAAATTGGTAAGGAATCATTGGTTTTTCATTAAGATCTGGATAAGTTCCTAAAGGAGAACTATTAACGATAATAGTATATTCATTTAGTAATTTATCTGAAAGATCAGTATAGGATAAATCATTACTTTCTTTCGGATTTCTTGAAACTTTATGATAATCAATGTTTAATTTTTTAAAAACATAGGCTACAGCTTTTGAAGCACCACCAGTACCTAAAATTAAAGCTTTGGTATGATGGGCTTTCAAAAGAGGAATTAAAGACTTCTCAAAACCAACAACATCAGTATTGTAGCCAACTAACCTTCCATCGTTTGTGAATTTAATTGTGTTAACAGCTCCTATTTCACGAGCTATTGCATCTAACTCGTCTAAGTAGTTAAAAACCGATTCCTTGTAAGGTATTGTAACATTACAACCCTTAAGGGTTGTTTTAAACTCACTTAAAATTTCTGGAAAGTCTTGTATCTTTTCTATATCAAAATTTACATATTTATGACGCATCAACTGAAGAGCTATAAACTTTTCTGAAAAATAGTTTTTAGAAAAAGAATATGAAATATTCTTTCCAAGCAATCCAAAAAGTGTGTTATTTAATTTTTCTTCCATAATAATCAATTGCTAGTATTAAGCTAATCCCTAAAAAAATATAAAAAATAGCAAACCAGGTAGTAAGGTCACTAATGTCTGGAATATAACGTTGATAATTTTCGATCACTTGATTTCCTTTTTGATCTATTACGAATTGTTGATTTTCTATTTTAAAAACTTTTTCCTTCCATGGCCAAACGATTCCTAAAGATCCAGTTATAAAACCAATAATTATAGCAGTAACTATTTGATACCACCGTTTTAAGACATAGCCCAGGATATGAGATAAGGAAACTAACCCAAAGGCAGAACCCGCAGTAAAAACTCCAATAATTTTTAAATAATATATTTTAAGTGGATCTTTTGAAAAATCAAAGTTAAATGACAATATATCCTTAATAACCCCTGATAAAACATTCACAGAATCTACCAATAACAATACATAATTTCCTAATAAAATCAAAATAAACGAACCCGATAATCCTGGTAGAGTCATTCCTGAAACACCAATAATACCGCAAATAAAAACAAACCATAGGTTATCATTTTCTTTTGCAGGTGTTAGAAAACTAATTCCTAAGCCGATTAAAATACCAATAATTACAAAAATTATTTTTTTAAAATTCCATTCACCAAAATCTTTGGCTATGTAATATATTGAGCCAATAATCATACCGAAAAACCAACTCCAAACATACAGCTCAAAGTTTTTTAAAAAAAAGTCTAACACAAGAGAAACACTAAAATAACTGAACACACTTCCAGAAATTATAATGCATGTGAATTGTGAGTTTGTATAGTTAAGAAAACTTTTTAATCTACCATTTAAAATCAATTTAAAAGCTTTTAAATTGATTTTTTGAAATGAATAAATTAATTCCTCATAAAATCCTAATACAAAAGACACAGTTCCTCCAGAAACTCCAGGAACTTTATTTGCTGCCCCCATAATTATTCCTTTAAAAAAAAGTATTAATTTTTCAGTAAAGTTTCTTTCTTTTTGCATTACTCCTTTTTAACTGCTAATTTTTCTAATAATAAGATAAGGCCAAAGCCAATTATTGCAAGTAAACCTGCCATTAATAATTTAGAATCACCATCAAAAGAAAAAGGGGAAACACTAGTTGTAGTGAATGGAACCTCAATTCCTTTTGAATTAGTTCTCCACGAAATGGTTTCTTTCCAAGGCCAAATTTTATTTAAAGATCCAGCTATAAAACCAATTAACAGTGCCAAAGTGTAATTTTTATATGTTGAAAACAACCACTTCAAAACCCTTGAAAAAGTTAACAAGCCTAGAACAGCTCCAGCCATAAAAATAATTATACTAAAAAAATCTTTTGTATTAATTGCATTTAGTATTGGCTTATACGCTCCTAAAAGTACCAAAATAAAAGAACCCGAAATACCAGGTAAGATCATAGCACAAATAGCAATCATTCCTGCTAAAAATAAAAACCAAGGAGAAGAATTTTGAGTTATAACTGGGTTTAATGTAGTAATATAATACGCAAATATTAATCCAAAAATGAGATATAAATAACATTTGATATTCCATAATTTAATTTGCTTAGCGATGTAAATTATACTAGCTAATACCAAGCCAAAGAAAAAAGACCAAATTAATATAGGGTGATTTTCTAATAGGTTTTCTATCAATTTAGCAAGAGATAATACACTAAAACAAATTCCAATAAAAAGAGCTAACAAAAAACTTCCATTTATCTTTTTCCAAACCACTTTTATACCCTCATTATTTAAAACATTTATTAAACTGAACTTAAAACTACTAATAGAATTTAGTAGTTCTTCATAAATACCTGAGATAAACGCAATGGTTCCACCAGAAACTCCTGGAACAACATCAGCTGCTCCCATAGCCATTCCTTTCAAGGAAACGATGATGTAGTCTTTTAATGATCTTTTCATAAATATTTTTTTATTGTAACGAAGATACTTGAAAAAGTAAAAATACACTTACAAATAAAAAAAACTGAAAGAATTTTTTCAGTTTTTTTTACTTTAGAAGAAACAGTTGAAATCTGAGATAACTACTCCATAGCCTTCTTATAGTTATAAAGTAATTCTTTAACTTTTAAATTAACTAACACAGAGGGAAAAAGCTCCTTCATAATGGTGTGCATATTAAAATTTATTTTTAACCCGTTTAATAAATGAGTTAACCCCTCTTTTTCATTATCGAAAACTAAAGATAATCCGGAGAGTCGGTATTCAATTTCTGCAGTATTTTTATAGGAATCTTGAGCTGAAATTAATACCTCAAATGCTGTTTTAAAATCACCAACAAACATTAGTAAATCAGATAACGCAGTGTAAATTTCTATTGAACAGTCATTTAATTCCAAGCATTTCTCAAGTCCTTTAATCCCCTCATTATATAAATTTAATTTAATATTTATATCAGAATACTTTCTCCAGTAAAAAACATTGTAATCGTCAATTTTTAACGCTTTAGAAATATAATATAAGGCCTTTTGATAGTCTTTTTGTTCATAATAGATTTCGGTCAACAAAATCCACCCTTTGTCTAAAAAAGGATCCTCATGAACTGATTTTTTGTAAAAATCAATAGCAATATCTAACTTTTTTAATTTTTGATAACATTGGCCAATTCTTAGATATGCAAAAGCAGTTGGGTCATCTAATTCTAGTGTAAACCTATAGTTTTGAATGGCTTCTTCAAATTCTTCAAGTTTCTCAAGGGTTTTTGCTTTTTCCAAATACCCACCAATAAATGATTCATCGATTAGTACAGCGTAATCAAAACAGGTTAGCGCTTCTTTATATCTTTTTAACACAAAGTATTGACGTCCTAATTGATGCCAAGCTACTTCACTGTAGGGGCTCCTGTCAAGAAAAGCATTCAAAAACACAATAGCTTTTTCATGATTCTTTTGCATATCAAAGCAATACACAATATTATACAGAGAAGAATAATCTTCATGATCTACATCAATACATTTAGCAAAACTTAGTCTTGCTTTTTCAAAATCATCTAAATATAAATACTCCATGCCCATCATAGACCAAATATCTACTTTATCATCTGCATATGAAACCGCAATTTTAAGGTTTTGAATTGCTTTTTCGTGATTGCCATTTTTGGAAAGTATTGTTGCTTTCTGAATATATACCTCTTCATTTGCTGGGGCTAACAGTTGAATTCTTCTCAGTTTCTGTGAAGCTTTTTCAAGTTTGTTATCAAATATTAGGATTTCAACGTCTAACAATTTTAAATCTACAGATGTTGGGTGTTGCTCTAAGCCAAGTTTTACAGCTTTTTTTGCAAGAGAATGTTTTCCTGTATCTAGGTAGTGCACTATAATCTCTTCAAACTCTACCAAATCAAAAAAATAAATGCTATTGGTTTTAAGCATTGATTCAAACTTAGACAATGACATACGCAGTTGTGATTTGAATTATATAATAAATTTACAATTCATATAAG
>CAJQMN010000135.1 GCA_905479435.1 uncultured Flavobacteriaceae bacterium
TAAATCTGAACGCTTGGAGTTGCGAGCATAAGAGGATCATCATTTGCACAGGAAATAAATGCAGGTGGTTTGTTTAATGGTACTTTTTGTTTATCAACAATAAGCATCCAAGGATAAATTGGGGCTATGAAATTTGGTTGATTTTTTGAGATTGAAGTGTATGCAGCTTCCATAGTAACAGCTCCACCGGCAGAAAACCCCATCAGTCCAATTTTATTAGGATTGATATTGTATTTTGACGCGTTATTCCTTATTACCTCAATAGCATTTAAGGCATCTTTTGAAGAATAAGGTAGTATTGTTTTGGCACTGTCTATCGCCGTTTGGGTTTTTAATGTTCGTGACCACTCAATAACAGATCCTTTTCTGGGATAAGTTCTGTATTTTAAAACTAATGCAGTAATTCCATTTAAAGCTAGTTTTTTAGCTAGTTTAACTCCTTCTTTTTCATAGGCACTAAAAAGAAGTGCTCCTCCAGGACAAATTATCATAGCCTTATCTGTTATAGAATCTCCCTTGGCTTTATACAAGTACATTTCAGGCACAGATATGTTATCTAGCCAGACACCTTCTTGCTTTGAAATAAGAACACTATTTTCTACATAAGATTTTAATTCCCATTTTTGATGCTTTATAGATATTTTTTCTTGAGCATTTAATGATATCGTTATTAATAACGAAAGAAGGAATAGTTTTTTCATTGTATTATTTTTTGTGATGAATTAATTTTTTACTTAATAATTGAACTTTTTCATATGGCTCTTCAATTAATTTATTTTGACCTTCAGCGAGTTTGTATTTTTTATTCACTCCTACACTGTTGAAAATTTGTGTATCTGAACTTGGCCATATAATGGTTAATGTTTGTATCAGTTCACTTTGACCCAATCCTATTTCACCTTGTAAACTGTTTGCTCCAAAACTTCCACCTGTATTAATGGAATAAAAAATAGTTCTACCGTTATCCAAATCAAGCTTTAGTTTAGTTCCTATAGCACTTCGGTTTGACTGTACACCTTCTAAATTTAGTATAACCCAATTATTCTCAAATGTTGGGTTTTCAAAACAAACATTTGTATAATTATCTCCTTCATAAGCACCTCCTAAAACTGCATAAATATCTTGATCACCGTCATTATCTAAATCTGCAAAACTCACTCCATGTCCTTTTTGAATATGCCCAAACCCACCAGCTGAGGTTACTTCTTCGAATGAAATTCCATCAACATTTCTAAACATTCTATTAGGAACAACAGAAGTAAATTCCGGCGATCCTGTACCTATGTAAAAATCCAACCATCCATCATTATCAAGGTCTCCAAAATTACTCCCCATTGCATAAAAACTTTTGTCAATATTAAAAGCATTACTCTGTTCACTAAAGGTTTCATCGCCATTATTAATGTAGAGTTTAGATTTATCTGATAGTACTTTTTCTCCTTGTAATTCTTTTACAAAATCACCAGCTACATTTTGTATGTTGCGTGTATCGTAACTAGCTACAAGAATATCATTAAACCCATCATTATTTACATCCCAAAACCAAGTGGGGAAACTAAAATTAGGTCCTTGAACACCTGCTGTTTCAGAAATATTTTCAAATTTTCCAAAATTGTTCTTGAATAATAAATTATTTCCTCCCATAACAGAAATATATAGATCTGGCCACTTGTCGTTATTAATGTCACCAAAAACAACCCCTTTAATAAACCCTTCAATTGAGGAGAGGTTGTAGTTTGAAGATTCTTCTATAAAACTCCCATCTTTTTGATTTATATATAGCTCACAAGGATGTGACTGTTTTTCGTTTGATTCATTTCCAATAAAAAGATCTAAATAGCCATCATTGTTTACATCAGCCCAAGAAGCTGTTTGAGTAGGGTGGAAGGAAAGTAGCCCTGCACTTTTTGTTACATCAGTAAAAGTTCCATCTCCATTATTTTTTAGAAGCGAATTTGGATGATTACCACCTTCACCCAGCCAAGCTCCTCTTAAAACAAAAATATCTATATTTCCATCGTTGTCATAGTCTGCATGAATGCAATTGAGACCACTAACTATTCCCGTTAACCCTGCTTCTTCAGTTGTGTCGATAAATCCATTACTAGTGTTTGTATATAACTTACTTTGATCAGACATTCCATAGGACGTAATGAAAATATCGAGTAAGCCATCATTGTTAAAGTCATCGATACTAACTCCTCCAGACAAACCATCTTGAGCTATTCCCAATTTTAAACTGACTTCTTTGAATGCCTTAATTTTTTTCTGTTCAATATTCCAATTAGGGTAGTTTATCCTATATTTTTCAGGAACGTTATTTGGGTGTTCACCAATACTCATATGTGCTAAATTCAAAAGCCATTTGTAGCTGTCGTTTGGGAATTTTTCATATATCTGTGCATAAATCTCTATCGCTTTTTTAGACCCATTTACATCAATATGAAAGGCCTGATCTTTTAAGGGTAAAATACAAGAGTAAGAATTATGATTATTTTGACAATTATTAACCTCTCCTAGTCTCAAATAGCTAATGGCAAGTAGGTCGATATAGGGGAGTAAATTTTTTCTAATTAGATCTTGATAAGTTAATTGTCGTGTTGTAATGAAAGTTTCAATTTCATTAATGCATTTCTGAATTTCGCCAGCTTTTAAGAGTTGCTGACAGTATTTAAACCAAAAATTTAATTTTTCTTCAGGTGCAACTTTTGAAATTTGTGCTGCGTAGAAAGCAGCAAGTTGTTCATTCCAATGATAATAATTTCTCGGGTCACCCTCAGACCTCAGTTTTCTAAGTTCGTCAACCATTGAAAATGTATCTGAGTTATCATCTGATCCTACACATGAAAACAAAACAAAAACACATAATAAAAAAATAATCTTTTTCATAAAATTTTTAGTTTATCTCCAAATACATTTAAATAGTAGTTAACCTAATGAAAAAAAGTTGCAATTAAAAAAGATTTTTTTTTGTAAAATGAAATTAATCCTTCTATTTCTTTTTTATTTTCAATCAATTTAAGTTCCTCTTGATTATTATTTTTATTCTTCAAAGTCAATTACACA
>CAJQMN010000136.1 GCA_905479435.1 uncultured Flavobacteriaceae bacterium
GTATTGTATAAAATCCATTTTCGTGGAAAGGATATTCCAAAACATGTCCAAAACTCATTTCTAAGTGAAGCAGATTCTTCTTTACTAAACATAAACTTTTTAGAATTAACCGTGAACTCTTGCAGTTTTTCCCCTTGTTTTCATCATTTCAGCTTCAAATTTCAAAAGGTTTTCCCATTTTTGATCAACAATTTTTCTATCCATATACTTTCTAGCATATCCCAAGAATAATGTGTAATGATTTGCCTCTGAAATCATTAAATCTTTATAAAATTTAGAAAGTTCTTGATCTTCCATATTTTCTGAAAATACTTTAAAACGTTCACAACTTCGCGCTTCAATTAAAGCAGCTACTAGTAATCTATGAATTAGTGCAGTTGGTCTATCTTTTGTTTTTGGAAAAAATTTTTGAAGAGATTTTGCATAATCATTATGTTGCTCTCTTCCCAAAACCATTCCTCTCTTAGTCATTAATTCATGAACCATTTTGAAATGCTCTAATTCTTCTAAGGCAATGGCTGTCATATCTTTTACCAATGCTGTTTCCTCAGAGTAATTAATGATGATTGAAATAGCATTGGCTGATGCTTTTTGCTCTGCAAAAGCATGATCAGTAAGAATTTGTTCTAAATTATCTTCGGCTATTAAAGCCCACGATGTTGAGGTTTCAAATTGAAGTCCAAGCATATAGAATTTTTAAATTTGGTAAGTTATAGTATTAATTTCAGGAAATTCTTTCTTTTCTAATGACAATAAAAATGCTGTTATTTTTTATTAAATAGAGAGGCTAATTCTTTTCCATACTCAATAAATGCAATAGTTTCGTCTGTTCGAGCTAGTTTAATTTTATCAAAAATAACTAGAGATTCACCATTACTTTCCAGGTGATATATTTGATGATTTTCAAAAAAATGTATGATTTCATCCGTGAAAAATGATCTTATTTCAGATTCATTTTCACCCATAAGTAAGAATTTTTTTGAAAAATTTGGATACATTTCAAAGTCAATGTCTTTATATCCTGTAAATGCCATAACGCGATCAAATATGTTTCCTAGTACCCCTTCTTTCTCCATAGTAAAAGTTGGTAGCTTTTTGTTTAAATTCAAAATCATTAAGGTTGTATTAAAGGTTTCAGCAGTAAATGCATTTCCTTCATTAAATGTAACATCTGCGATTTCCCAAGAGACATTAGAGTCTTTGAAAGTTCCTTTCAAACAGTTGTATTTTCGTTCTATAGGTCTTATTTCGAAGTAGTGAAACTTTTTAAGATAAATAGTATTCCAATCTATTTGACTACTATATTGATACTCTTTATCAATAGCTAAACTTTTCAATCTTTTTTGCCTCTGTGATAGCTTAGTAGAAGAATTATTTAAACTAATTTTTAGAGCCCTATTGTAGGTAGATAGTGAAACATGAGCATCTAGTCCTGTGATAAAAACCTTGCCACCTGTGGCTCTTTGTATTTTTAGATATTCTACAAGGTAATCCATGTATGTCATTCCTACCAGTCTAGTTTCTGAAAGATCAATATTCACATTAACTCCTGAAGGTATTTGAGCAACTAGTTTATCTACTTTTAAAATGCCTAAAAAATTTGCTATCCCACTTATTTTTAAATCAAAACTACCATCTGGAAGTTTTATTAATTTTGTTCCAGATTTGTATATCATCCTAAAAAATTGAGGGATTGTTACTTTTGCCAAAAGCATATGTGTTACAAGCGCTAAAAGTAAACCTCCAAGTAAACCAATCAATAAATTAGTGTATAGGGTTAATACCATTGTAGCTACAAAGAATATTAGTTGTTCGGTTCCCTGATTATAGGCTTGCTTAAAAACTGCTGGCGATGCCAGTTTAAATCCAGTATACACTAATAAAATAGCAAAAGCACATAAGGGCACTTGTCTCATTATTGGACTTAATAAAACAATAAAAAGAAGTAATAAAATTCCTTGATACATATTAGACCATTTTGTCTTAGCACCATTGTGAATATTGACAGTACTTCTAATAATCACAGCAATAATTGGTAATCCACCAATAGCGCCTGCTACCATAGTGCTTAATCCTATTCCAGTTAAATCTTTATTTAGATCTGTTTTTCTTTTGTAAGGGTCAATTTTATCAACTGCTTTAGCAATAGCTAGGGATTCAATACTTGTAATGATTAAAATAGAAAATACTGTTGTCCAAAATTCTATTGTATTTATTTTACTGAAGTCTGGAAACATAACAGAATCCATTATGGTGTCAGGAATATCTAATAGTAGGTGAGGTCCAACCTGATATTCTTTTTCTAAGAAAAAAAGTGTTTGTTGATCAAAAAAATTAAAGGCATATACAAAGGGTATAGAAAGGGCTATAACCCACATTGGAGCAGGTAAGAAATGAAAAAAACGGTAACTAATTTTAGAATGAAGTAATAATAGTAGTAACCCAGATAAAGAAATAATTATTACAAATGGATTTGCTTGAGGTAAGTATAATACTGCATCAATGAGGTTTTGTATAATACTTGGGCTATCAGATTGTGTTCCGAGAGCAACGTGAATTTGTTTAGCAAATATAATTATTCCTATCGCCGCTAAAATTCCGTGTATTACGGAGCTATGGAATATATCAGCCAAACGTCCCAATTTCATCAATCCTAACAACATCTGAATCGCACCTGAAATAACTACTGCGGCCAATACGTAATTAAAGGCTTTACCAGAACCATCATCCATTAATGTAATACCCAATAAGATAACACCAATAACACCTTTAGCGGGTCCGTTTACTGAAATATGACCACCACGATAAAGAGTTGTAACCACACCGCCAACAATTGCTGAAAAGATTCCTGACATTGCTGGTGCCCCTGCAGCTAAAGCTATACCTAATGAAAGAGGGAGAGCAATCAGAGCGACACTAACAGCAGCAATTACATCACTTTGCCAGTTTTCAATTAATCCCTTAATTCCTGTTTTGGGTATTTTTTCCATTTATTTAATGATTCGATGGTTTTAATAAATTAGCTTAGAAAGCTAAAATAGTAAATATTAGGAATTATTTTGAATTAGTATAGGTTCCTTTTTAAAGAAATATTGAAAATGATATTTTAAATTTTTTGAGTATCCTATTTGTGAGTGGCAATTTAATATATCTAAAGATCTAGTTGAAAAGTATCTTTTAAGCTTTTTAACGAAGAGTTTTTTTCTAGAAGTTTATTGTATTTTTCTTGAGGTGTATAAGCAAATTTCTTTTCTACAGTTTCATTAACTATCACGGTAATAGTAATACTAAAATTATTAAGAACTTCTCTTAAAAACTTGAGTAGTTTAGGTTTTTCAATCTTCAATTGTGCTTTCATAAGCTTATTAGGGAGCGTAAATTGAACATTAAAATTTTCTAAAAGTTTTGGGTCTGCTGCAGCTAATATTGAAGCTATACTTTTTTCACCTTTTTTTATCAGTAATTTTTGATACTCACTCAAAGTTTTTTGTAAATCTTTCTCAGAAAATGAATCTTTAGGATGATTTTCATAATTAATTTCAATTGGTTTCTTTTGCTGTTCCTTCTTGTGATGAATACTTTTCAAGGAAAGTGAGTTATTTCTTCTTTTGAGGTTTTGCAAAATTGGAGGCTTTGAAATTTCTTTTGCATCAGAAACTACTTTTTCAACAGAATTTTCTGTTACCTCTTTTTTAATAGGTTTTGGTTTTTCTATGATTTCCTGTTTTTTTACTGGAAATATTGAAGTGAAAAATGTTGCTGGTATTATGTAGTTAGCTGATTTTTTTTTTTCTCCATCAAAAGTGATAGAGGCAATTTGCATTAAAGTTAGCTCTACAAGAAGGCGCTGATTTTTACTAGTTCTGTAATTTAAATCACATTGATTGGCCTTTTCTATAGCTTGTATAAGAAAGGAAATAGACGCTTTGGAGGATTGCTCAAGGTATTTCTTTTTAGCATTGTCACCAACCTCAAGAAGGTTGATCGTAGAATTATCCTTTGCAACCAGTATGTCTCTAAAATGAGAGGCCAACCCATTTATGAAATGGTGACCTTCAAAACCTTTAGCTAAAATAGCATTGAAGTTATTAAGAACTTCTGGAATTTTATTTTCCAATAACAAATTTGTCATTGAAAAATAAGTATCATAATCTAAAACATTTAAGTTTTGAGTAACGGCTTCTCGTGTTAATTTATTTCCAGAAAAACTTATAACTCTGTCAAAAATTGACAAAGCATCACGCATTGCACCATCAGCTTTTTGAGCAATAATATGAAGTGCATCATCGTCAGCAGTAATTCCCTCTCTTTCAGCAATTGTTTTTAAAAAGTTTTTTGAATCTAAAACAGTAATGCGTTTAAAATCAAAAATTTGACAACGCGATAAAATTGTTGGAATAATTTTATGCTTTTCTGTGGTTGCTAAAATAAATATAGCATGGGCAGGTGGTTCCTCTAAAGTCTTTAAAAAAGCATTAAAGGCTGCTTGAGATAACATATGAACTTCATCTATAATGTAGACTTTATAATTCCCAGTTTGTGGGGGTATTCTTACTTGTTCTGTTAAGTTCCTTATGTCATCAACGGAATTATTAGAAGCAGCATCTAATTCAAAAATATTAAAAGCAAAATCTTCTTTATCTGAAGTTGAATTCTGTTGATTAATTTTTTTTGCTAAAATTCTAGCACATGAGGTTTTTCCAACTCCTCTTGGTCCTGTAAAAAGTAAAGCTTGGGCTAAATGGTTGTTTTTTATAGCGTTTTGAAGCGTGTTTGTGATCGTTTGTTGCCCAACAACATCCTCAAAATTTTGAGGTCTGTATTTACGTGCAGAAACTATAAAGTGCTCCATATATGTTTGCGTATCTTTGTCTAACAAATGTAAGTATCTACACTAGTAATTACAATATGCTTTCTCAACAAATCACTAAAGTTGTAAACAAATTGTAAGAATTAATTACTTTTGAGTGTAACAATCAAATAAATTTAAATATGAAAGTAAATAAGAATATTTTTTTCACTTGTGTATTAATTTTTTTAGCAATCTCCTTCAGTTTTAAGGAATCATTCGGTACGCCTGATGTTGTAATTCAAGAGATTGGTCCTAATGACAAAGTAGCTTACTTCGCTAGCGGTTGTTTTTGGTGTGTAGAAGCTATTTTTGAAAGTGTAGACGGTGTAAGTGAGGCCATTTCAGGTTATGCAGGAGGGCACACAAAAAACCCTACGTATCGAACAATCGGAACAGGTAGAACTGGGCATGCTGAGACTGTTGCAGTGTATTATGATCCTCAAATTGTAAGTTTTAAAACATTAGTAGATGTGTTTTTTGGTTCTCATGATCCGACAACTAAAAATGGACAGCACCCAGATTATGGAAGCCAATACAGATCAATTGCCTTTTATAGTTCCATTAAAGAGAAAGAAATTATTGAAAAAGCTATTAGCAAACTAAATAGAGAAGTTCACAACAATAAAATTGTTACTGAGGTAACCAAACATGTTATTTTTTACGAGGCTGAGTCTTATCATCAAAATTATGAGAAACTCAATCCTTACGATAGTTATGTAAGAAACGTATCTGTTCCAAGATTAAAACGTTTTATGAAAAAATTCCCTAAACTTTTGAAAGAAAAAAAATAAAAACTCTCAAGTTTTAATTTATATGCAAAAAAAAACGCTGTAAATACAGCGCTTTGTACCATTATCCCCTATAAATTTTTTCATATAGGTCTTTGTAGTTTTCTTTTATTATTTCTCTTTTCATTTTCATAGTAGGTGTTAGATGACCTCCATCTATAGTCCACTCATTAGGTGTCAATTCAAATTTCTTGATTTGTTCCCATTTTCCAAAATTCTCATTGCATTGATCTACCTCTAACTGAATTCTATCGATGATAATCTGAGCACTAGCGATTTCTTCGCATGAGGTCCCAATTTTATGACCTTTTCTTTCAATCCAATCTCTAATAAAAACAAAGTTTGGTTGTATTAAAGCTGCTGGCATTTTTTCATTTTCACCAATAACCATAACCTGTTCTATAAATAAAGATTGTTTTAAGTCTCCCTCTAGCAAAGGTGGAACAATGTATTTACCACCAGAGGTTTTAAACATTTCTTTTGTTCTACCTGTAATTTTTAAAAATCCATCGGAGTCTATTTCACCTTTATCACCAGTATGAAAATAACCGTCTTTAATAACCTCAGCAGTTTTTTTTGGGTCTTTGTAATACCCTTGCATCACATTTGGTCCTTTTACTAATATTTCACCATTTTCAGCAATTTTTACTTCCACATTTTTTAAAATTCGACCTACGGTTCCAACTCGAAATCCACGAACACCATTTTGTTCCATAAAGCTAACTGATGTTACTGGAGATGTTTCAGTTAATCCATATCCTTCCATAATAGGCATTCCAGCAGCGGTAAAAACTCTTGTTAATCGTTGCTGCAACGCAGAAGCTCCTGAAACCATTAATTTAAGCTCTCCTCCTAAAGCAGCTTGCCATTTTGAGAAAATTAGTTTTCGAGCTAAGCCTAATTGTTTTTCATACCACCAACCATTGGCTCCATAGGGTTCATATTTTAAACCAAGATCTACGGCCCAAAAAAACAATTTCTTTTTTATACCGGTTAATTCTTGACCCTTCAAAACAATACTGTCATAAATTTTTTCATATAACCTTGGAACAGCTGTCAAAACATGAGGTTTAACTTCTTGAGCATTTTCAACTAATTTTTCAACCCCTTCAGCAAAATAGATCTCTACACCACAATATTGGTATAAATAAAGTATCATACGTTCAAAAATATGACATACCGGAAGAAAACTTAAGGCTTTATCATTTCCTTTAGTTAACGGAACACTTTCTTCACTAGTTAAAACATTTGAGACAATATTTCCGTGAGATAACATTACTCCTTTAGGTCTTCCAGTGGTTCCGGAGGTGTAAATAAGTGTAGCTAAATCTTCACTTTTTACTGCATCTTTTCTAGCTTCAACATCACTTTGATTTGAAGTGTCTTTTCCCAGTTCTAGAAGTTCTTTCCAGTTTTTCTCATCAGATATCTCGTCAAAAGTATACACCTCTTTAAGTTTTGTATTTCCTTTAATTTTGTTGATTTTTTCTACAATAGAAATATCTGAAACAAAACAATAAATAGATTCAGAGTGATTTAAAACATATTCATAATCTTCTTTGGATATGGTAGGGTATATAGGTACATTTTGAGCACCTGTTTGAAGAATTCCAATATCCACAATATTCCATTCAGTTCTATTCGTAGAGGAAATAACAGCAATTTTATCATTTGATTTTACTCCTAAACGAAGTAATGCTCTACTAATAGTATTTGCCTTAGCTATGTACTCTTCACTTGAAGTAGACACCCATTTGTTATCATATTTAGTAACCAGAGCATTATCAAGGTTATATTTTTTGTGGGAAAAGTAAGGGAAGTCAAATAATCTGGTTATTTCTGAAGACATAAAGGTAATTTTGTTTTTTAAGTTATGAAGCCAAATTACAAAAAACCAATAGATTTCACAATATGATATTTTAAGTCATTCAATATTAAAGATTATATATTTTATTGTAAAGATTTTTATGTTTTTCTAAAATTACTTTTCTCTTCATTTTTAGTGTTGGAGTTAAGTGGCCTGATGTAGCTGTCCATTCTTCTTCAGTAATCTGAAACTCCTTTATTTGTTCCCAATTACCAAAATTCTTATTACAAACATCTATTTCTTTTTGAATTCTTTGCCTTAAATCTTTGTTTTCTTGAAAGTTTTCTATTTTATGTCCATTTCTTTCCCCCCATTCTCTTGCATATTCAAAATTAATTTGAATGAGTGCAGCGGGCATTTTTTGTGCTTCACCTATCACCATAACTTGATCTATAAAACGAGATTTTTTTAATTCACTTTCTAGTACTGTTGGTGCTATGTATTTTCCTCCAGAAGTTTTAAAAATTTCTTTCTTTCTATCAGTAATTTTTAAAAACCCCTCAGAATCAATTTCTCCAATGTCTCCAGAGTGAAGATATCCATCCTTTATAGTTTCAGAGGTCAAATCATCTCTTTTATAATAGCCTTGCATCACACAATGTCCCTTCATTAATATTTCACCGTCAT
>CAJQMN010000137.1 GCA_905479435.1 uncultured Flavobacteriaceae bacterium
GGCTTATTCAATAAAACATATTTCTTTTTTTCAGGAGAAATAGAGGTTCCATCAAAACGAACATCGTCATTTGGCTGAACCTTGTATCCCATTTCAGTAATCAAATTACCGTTCACTGTTACACTACCATGCTCTATATAGGTATCTGCTTCTCTTCTTGAGCAAATACCAGAATTGGATATAAACTTATTTAACCTTATGCCTCCAACATCAACTTTTTTAGGAGTTGTTAATGGTTTTTTGAAGTCTTTACGAAAGCTGTTTTTTCTTTGTGGAGAGTTGCCTTTTCTTGCTTGTCGTCCTCCCGACGATTTGTGATTTGAATTCATTTTAAAAATTTCGGCAAATGTAATCATTAATTATTTTACAACAAACTCACATCTATTAGTGGATGTAAATTGGAAAATTGAACTTCCTATATCGTTTTAAAAAATCAACAAAGAAATCTCAGTACAAAAACTCAATTTACTAATTTGAGTGAATTAAACACCTTGTCTATGATTAGGGAAGTATCTATAAAAACTAAACTAAAAACACCTATTAATAATAGTATTTTTAAGGTAGTATGTAAGATCGTATATTCTTCCTTTTTTGAGGATTTAAGTAAAACTACACCAATAATAATTAAAGAAACAGCCACCAAATAAAAATAATATTTCATGAATGAAATTGCTGGGTGACTTAAAAGATTAATCACTGTAAATAGCGCTAAAAATAATATTATAATAGATAGTAATTTGGTGTTTCTTTCACCATAGGCCACTGGAAAAGTTTTATAATTACTGGCCACCGCACCACGCATATTTTCTAAATCTTTTATAAGTTCTCTAACCATAATCACTAAAAATAAAAAAATAGCATGGACAAAAATTATGTTAGAAAAATTTTTAAAGTATACAAAAATTACAAAAAATGGCAAAATTGTTAGCAGGGACGCTGACATTAAACCCGTTAAAGGATATCTTTTTAATTTATGGGAGTAAAACCAAATACTAAATATGTATGATACAAAAAATAAGGCCGCTTTCCACGAAACTAAAAACCCTGAGAGAACTCCAACAATATTTAAAAAAAAGTAAATAGATAATATTGTTTCTTGTTTAACATAGCTGTCTAAATCTGATTTGTAGGGTCTATTTATTTTATCGGCTTTAATATCATAAAAATTATTGATAATGTAGCCTCCTGCCACTACACATACAGTAGCAAATACAACAAAGAAAAGATGCAAGTCAAACAGTACAGAAGGAATTGATTTTTTTGGAGAAAAAATATAAATAGAAGCTAAATATTGAGCGATTACAAGAACTAAAATATTATAACCTCTAACAACAGATAATAAACTGAAAATTTTATAAAATAAGGAAGTTTTTTTACCATTCTCCATAAGTGAAGAAGTTAAAATCTATACACTAGTTCTAATTTATAATCTTGCAAAGAGGATTTGGCTTTTTCATAGTCTTGGGCAAAACCTAGAATATAACCACCGCCACCAGAACCACATAATTTAAGGTAATAATCGTTGGTTTGGATACCTTGCTCCCACACTTTATGAAAAGCACTGGGGATCATAGGTTTAAAATTTGCAAGAACTAGTTTAGATAATTTTTTAACATTACCAAACAAGGATGTTACATTTCCATGTAAAAAATTATCTATACATGCGTCTGTATATATCGCAAACTCTTCATTAAGCATCTTCCTAAAACCTTCATTTTTCATCTTATTCATGAAAATATTAACCATAGGTTCAGTTTCTCCAACTTGTTCAGAATCTAATAAAAAAACAGCTCCTTTTCCTTCTTTTTGAGATGGAATTCCAGCAGGTTCAATATTGGTTTTAGAATTGATTAAAATGGGTAAACTTAAATAACTATTCAAAGGGTCTAAACCCGAACTTTTCCCATGAAAAAAAGACTCCATTAAAGAAAAGATAGCTTTTAAATTGAGTAATTTATCTCGTGTTAAGTTTTCAAGTATTGTAATTTTATCCGCTGCATATTGGTCGTATATCGAGGCAACCAATGCTCCAGAACTACCTACACCATAACCTTGAGGAATCGAAGAATCAAAATACATTCCTGAATCAATATCTTTTTTAAATTTTTCAAAATTAAATGAGACTAGATCTGTAGATGTATTTTTTAAATAGTGATAGAATTTCGCTAGGTTTTCATTTGATTCTTTTGCTGCTCCTAAAAGATTAGATGAGGATTTTAAGGCACCATTATACGAGTTGTATGGAATGGCTAGACCTTTTGAGTCTTTAATAATACCATATTCTCCAAATAGTAAAATCTTAGCGTAAAATAAAGGACCTTTCATAGGGTGTAAATATAGTTCAAATATACAAATAATTACTCTTCATTAGGATAGTATACATCACGGTAAAAGGTAGTCCATTCGCCTACTTTTTCTCCATTTCTATATTTTCCTTTAGTTTTAATCTTTCCTGTTTTATAATATATTTTCCAAGCTCTTTCCTTAACTCCTTTTCCAAAAACTCCATCTACTTTTAATTCTCCTGTTGGATAATATTCCTTGTAGGGTCCATCCAAATCACCATTTTTATATTTTTCTGTTTTTAAAACTGAACCATCCTTATAAAAATAGGTAACTAAGCCTTTGAAATTTTCTTTTTTAATAACCAAAGAAGTGGCTTTACCTTCGCGGTATTTAGCACCACTTTTATAATAGTCTACAATTAAATACGTACTTCGTTTTTTATTTGGAATTGGTCTGTAAAAAATCCCATTTGCTTCAGAAGCCTCATCATGATTTTCATCTAACCAAACCACAACTTGAGTAAATGATAAAAAAAGAAATGAGATGAGCGCAAAGAGCGTGAAAACTGAGATTCTAGAAAGAAATATTTTCATATTGACTATACATTAACGGCTCCTAAACCAATAACATCACAAATATAATGATTTTTTTGACAGAACTTAGAAAGCTCATTATCAATAAATTGAGCTATAGTTTCGGATTCATTTGCAGGATACAATACATGAACATTAGCACCAGCATCTAGGGTGAAACACACTTTACTCCCGGTGTTGTTTCTATACCTCCAAATGGCATTGATTATTTCTAAGGTATTGGGTTTCATTAAAATAAAATACGGATTGCTTGTTAGCATCATAGCGTGCAAACTCAGAGCTTCACTTTCTACCAAATTTATAAAAGAGTTTATATCTCCGTTTTGTAAAATTTTAGAAATTTTAGCCAAATTTTCATTGGCTTGATCAAATCTTTGAGTTGCGAAGGGATGATTGTGCATTAAATCGTGGCCTACTGTACTACTCACTTGCTTTTCTCCTTTATCTACCAATAAAATTGCATCATGATAATTTTTAAAAACTTCATGAACCTCATAAGGAAATGGCACTCCAAATACATCTGAACTCCCTTTGATGTCTGGATGATTTCCCCAAACCACCAATGGGCCTTCTATGCTTCTACTTGCGCTTCCTGATC
>CAJQMN010000138.1 GCA_905479435.1 uncultured Flavobacteriaceae bacterium
ACACAGGTTTACAAACCTCTTTTAGTGTCAATAATATTGCGCTTGTAAATGGTCGTCCAGAACAACTAAACTTAAAACAGTTAATTCATTATTTTGTTGAACATAGACATGAAGTAGTTGTTAGAAGAACAAAATTTGAACTTAAAAAAGCTGAAGCAAGAGCTCATATTTTAGAGGGCTTAATAATTGCTTCCGATAATATTGATGAGGTAATAAAAATTATTAGAGGGTCTAGTAATGCAGATCTTGCACGTGAAAGTTTAATTAAAAGGTTTGAATTAACTGAAATTCAAGCTAAAGCTATAGTTGAGATGAGACTACGTCAGTTAACTGGTCTTGAGCAAGATAAGTTAAGAGCTGAGTTTGATGAAATTATGAAGACTATCATTGATTTGAAAGATATTTTAGACAATGAGTCTAGACGTTATCAAATCATAACTGATGAATTGGTAGCTGTTAGAGATAAATATGGTGACGCGCGTAGATCACAAATTGAGTATGCAGGAGGAGATATGAGTATTGAAGATATGATTCCAAACACTAAGGTTGTTGTTACTATTTCAAATGCTGGATATCTAAAAAGAACAAACCTTGATGAATATAAAGTCCAAAATAGAGGAGGACGAGGTCAAAAAGGAGTAGCGACTAGAAATGAAGATTTTCTAGAACATTTATTTGTGGGAACTAATCACCAATATATGTTGTTCTTTACACAAAAAGGTAAAGTATTTTGGATGCGCGTTTATGAGATTCCAGAAGGAGGTAAAAACTCTAAAGGAAGAGCTATGCAAAATTTGATAAACATAGAGCAAGATGATAAGGTTAAAGCATTTTTAGTGACGCAAGACCTCAAAGATGAAGAGTACATTAATAACCATTATGTAATTATGGCTACCAAGAAAGGTCAAGTAAAGAAAACATCTTTAGAGCAATATTCTAGACCTAGAACTAATGGGATTAATGCCATTACTATTAGAGAAGGAGATGAGTTACTTGAAGCTAAATTAACATCTGGAGACAGTCAAGTAATGTTAGCGTTGAAGTCTGGTAAATCTATTCGATTTGAAGAGGCAAAAACAAGGCCAATGGGAAGAACTGCTTCAGGAGTAAGAGGAATTACCCTCGCTCATGAAAATGATGAAGTAATAGGTATGGTTGCTGTAAATGATATGGAAAGTAATATCCTAGTAGTTTCTGAAAGAGGTTATGGTAAGCGCTCTAGATTAGAGGATTACAGAGTAACTAATAGAGGTGGTAAAGGTGTAAAAACTTTAAATATATCTGAAAAGACCGGTGATTTAGTAGCCATCAAAAATGTAGATGATTCTAATGATTTAATGATTATTAATAAATCAGGAATTACAATACGAATGGCAGTTGAAGATTTACGTGTAATGGGAAGAGCTACACAGGGTGTAAAATTAATCAATATTAAAGATTCAGACAGTATTGCTGCAGTAGCAAAGGTAATGCACGAAGAAGATACTGATGAGGAAGAAATTGTAGAAACAGCCTCAGATGAAGGTGATAACACTTCTGAAACTGACAACACAACAAACGATAAACAAGAATAACTATTAAAAAATAAATAATTTAAGATGAAAACGAAGGTATTAGCACTTGTATTTGGATTAGCAACCCTATCAACTTTTTCTCAAAAAAATGAATTAAAAGCAGCAGAAAAGGCATTGAAGATTAAAGATTATCCAACAGCAATAACAGCCATAAGTTCGGCTGAATCTCTAATTGCAAATATGGATGACAAAATTAAAGGAAAGTTCTATTTCTTAAAAGCTCAAGCTTTTTATGGGAAAAAAGATTTTCAAACTGCAGCCAATGCTTTTGAAAACTTATTTAATTTTGAAAACGAAACTGGTAAGATGAGGTATACTCAAATGGCAACTACGCTTCAAAATCAAATGGTACAAGAGGTTTACCAATTAGCAAGTGATCAATACACGGCAAAAGATTATAAAAATGCTTCTGATAGTTTTTATTTGACGTATCAATTGAGTAGGGCAGATACCATTTTTGTATACAATGCAGCAGTAAGTTCAAGTCTAGCCAAAGATTATGATAATTCTTTGAAATATTACAAAGAATTACAAGACATTGGATACACTGGAATATCTAAAATATATTATGCGACAAATAAGCAGTCCGATGAGAAAGAAGATCTTGGAGATGAAAAAAATAGAGATTTACAAGTTAAATTAGGGCTTTACAAGGATCCAGTTAATGAATTAACTGAATCAAAAACTGGAGATATTATTAAAAATGTTGCGTATATATTAAAAAGCCAAGGAAAAACTGAGGAAGCGATAAAGGCAGTTGAAGCCGCTAGAGATTTATATCCGAATGATATCAATTTATTATTAACTCAAGCTGATATTTATTTTCAACTAAAAGACATGAAAAAGTATGGTGAGTTAATTCAAATAGCCATTCAGTTAGATCCTAATAACCCTCAACTATTTTTTAATTTAGGGGTGATTAGTTTTGAGCAAGGTAACATTGATGAAGCTAAAAATAATTATGAAAAAGCAATTGAACTTAAGGAAGATTATGGTGATGCATATTTAAATTTAGCAATTGTTATTATGGATCAGGAGAGAGCAATTGTAGATGAAATGAATCAAAACCTGTCTGATTTTGATAAATACGACGAATTACTATTAAAACAAAAAGGAGTTCACAAACAAGCTTTACCTTATTTAGAAAAAGCTGATAAATATAGCAGAAGCATTAATACTGTTCAATTTTTGATGAATATTTACCAAACCTTAGAGATGGATGAAAAAGCTACTGAATATACAGATCTTTATAGAGAAATGAGAGATTAAAAATTTGGTTTTAATCTGTTTAAAAGAAAGTCAACGGTAACGTTGACTTTTTTTATATAATTTTTTTAATTACTCTTAATTTATGGGTGTGTATTTTTGTATCTACATTGTAAATGCCACTATGATCTAATGTGTCTATTCTAACTTTTCCATGTGCATGAATAATATTGTAATCATTCATAATAATTCCAACATGCACAATACTACCTTCTTCATTGTCAAAAAAGGCCAAGTCACCGGGCTCAGATTCTTCTATAAAGCTTAAAACTTCTCCTTGAGTAGCTTGATCTTTAGCATCTCTGAGAAGAGAATAGCCGCAGAGCTTGTACACTAATTGTGTAAAACCAGAACAATCTATACCAAAAGGAGTTTTTCCACCCCATAAATAAGGGGTATTCAAAAATTGAAATGCTTTTCGAATAATTTCGTTCTTTGCCAATTTTTCTGAATATACATTACCCTCGTAAAAATAATCTTTTGCTCCAATTGTAAAATGTTGATCCTTAAAAAAAGGAAGTCTAGAACCAATAGAAATAGTGCTTAAATCATTTTCTTTTGTAGTAACAAAATCTATGATTTCAGTAGAATAATAATGTTTAGAATTTGCTAAATTATTAAAAGTTTCTTCGTCTATTTCTTCATATTGCTTATTGTCTATATAGCCTATATAGCCATCAAAACTCAATTCAATTTTACTCCACTTTTTTTCTTTTTCAAGTACTTTAAATTCCTCTCCAAAAAGGATCTGAGAGACCATTTCTGATGCATCGCTTGCTTCTAAACGAAGAGGAACAATACTTAAATTACAAATGCCGTAGAGCATATTTTTTAGTTTAAAGAGATTCAATAATCATTGCGCTTGCACCACCGCCTCCATTGCAAATACCTGCAGCACCAATTTTAGCATTATTTTGCTTTAAAATAGAGGTAAGTGCTATGATGATTCTAGCTCCCGATACTCCTAAAGGATGTCCAAGTGAAACAGCTCCGCCATTTACATTGACACGCTCACTTTTAAGATTTAATATTTTCATATTTGCCAATCCAACCACAGAAAACGCTTCATTTAACTCAAAATAATCCACATCGTCAATTGTAATATTAGCTTTACTTAAAGCTTTTGGAATAGCCTTAGCGGGTGCTGTTGTAAACCACTCAGGTTCATGAGCGGCATCTGCATAACTTTTAATTTTGGCAATAGGTGTAAGATTTAACTCTCGTGCTTTTTCTTCAGACATTAAAATTAAAGCTGCACCACCATCATTAATTGTAGAAGCGTTCGCCGCAGTTACAGTTCCCTCTTTTGAAAAAGCAGCTCTTAAAGTAGGAATTTTATCCATCTTAACATTTTTATATTCCTCATCTTCATCCATAAAAATAGAGGGACCTTTTCGTTGTGGTATTTCTACTGGAATAATTTCATTAGAAAACTTTCCTAATTTCCAGGCTTCATGCGATCTTTGGTAAGACTGTATTGCATAAGCATCTTGCTCCTCCCTTGAAAAACCGAATTTAGTTGCACACGCATCTGCGCAAACCCCCATTGCAACATTATCATAGGCATCCACCAAACCATCTTTTTGCATGCCATCTTCTAAAGTAGTGGGGCCAAACTTAGTTCCTTGTCTTCCGTGAAGGTAATGAGGAATTGAGCTCATGTTTTCCATACCGCCAGCTACTACAATTTTTGTATCGCCTAAAGCTATAGATTGAGCGGCTAACATGATAGCTTTCATTCCAGAAGAGCAAACCTTATTAATTGTTGTACAAGGGACAGTATCTGGAATACCGGCTAGAAGTGCAGCTTGCCTTGCGGGTGCTTGCCCTAAACCAGCTGAAACTACATTGCCCATAAAAACTTCATCAACTAGATTTGGGTTGAGATTAATTTTATTTAGGGCACCTTTAATAGCTATTGCACCTAATTTTGGAGCTTTAATTTTTGAGAGACTACCCATGAAACTTCCTATGGGAGTTCTAGCAACAGAAACAATAACTACTTCTTTGGTTTTCATTTTCAATAATTTT
>CAJQMN010000139.1 GCA_905479435.1 uncultured Flavobacteriaceae bacterium
ATCTATTTAAATATTTAACCCCTAGTGCTGAGCCCAATTCTAATTGGAACACACTAGCTTTTGATGACTCCTCCTGGGCAGAGTCTGCCTCTGGCTTTGGATATGGTGATGGAGACGATGCTACTGTTCTTCCTAACTCAACACGATCAGTTTTCCTTAGAAAAGTTTTTGAAATTACAGATATAAGTGAGGTTTCCTCGTTAATTTTAGATATAGATTACGATGATGGTTTTGTGGCCTACATCAACGGAATTGAAGTTGCTCGTGCCAATATAAATGGAGTGCCGCCTCCATATAATTCTGGCACTATACAAGACCACGAAGCTCAACTATATTCAGGAGGAACTCCAGAAAGATTTTTAATAACAGATTTTAGCTCAATTTTAAACACAGGTGAAAATATTTTAACAATTCAAGCTCATAATGTTTCCCCAGGTTCATCAGACCTTACTATTATCCCTTTTTTAACAGCAGTTTTTAATACCCCAAATTCTTCAGGGGTTAGCCCGCCAGAAATCTTAAATTTAATAACAAATTTACATACCAATTTTAAAATATCGTCAGGAACTGAGACCCTAAGTCTTTCAGGTCCATTAGGGAATTTAATAGATGAGTTAACAGCAGAAAATTTACCACCAAATACATCTGTAGGAATATCTATAAGCTCTGGAAATCTTGTAAGCTATATAGAAACTACACCGGGGTATGTAAATTCAAGCACCGAATTTTTAGGTGCAGTTCAAAGTGAAGTTAATTTTTCAAAAGAGGGAGGAGCAGTTGATGGTTCTTTCAATCTTTTATTATCTGGAAATAATTCGGGTGAAGTTATTCATTATGCTTTGGGTGGAGAAGAACCGACCGAATCTTCACCAATGTATACACAACCCATAGAAATTTCTGAAAACACAAGTGTACGAGCAAGAATTTTTCGAAATAACTATTTTCCTTCCCCAATATTTACAAAATCATATATATTCAATTCAAATCATGAAATAGACCTGATGTTGTTAAGCACAGCACCAGATAATTTTTTTGATGAAGATACTGGGATATACGTTTTTGGGCCCGATGGCACGTACGATACAAATCAGCCTTATTTTGGTGCGAACTTTTGGGAAGATTGGGAACGTCCAATCCATTTTTCTTTTCATGAAAACGGAACTGATCAATTTTCTGAGTTTAATGCAGGGGTAAAGATTTTTGGAGGATGGAGTAGAGGTCAAAACGGACAACGATCTTTAGCTCTATTTGCAAGAGGTCAATACGGAGATTCAAAATTTGATCATTCTTTTTTTACTCAACCAGCGTATGATAATTTTGAAGCTCTGATCTTAAGAAATTCTGGTCAAGATTGGATGCGTTCTTCAATCAAAGATATTATGCTAACAAGTTTAATGCGAGGTTCAGGGTTAGATTTTCAAGAGCACAATCCGGTGGCCACCTATCTAAATGGTGAGTACTGGGGAATGTATAATTTGAGAGAAAAGATTAATGAGCACATGCTGGCTTCTAAACACAATATAGATGCAGATGACATTACATTACTTTCCGATAATGCAGAAGAAATTGAGGGAACTAATCAAGAATACCTTCAACTGTTAGATTATATAAATACCACAGATTTAACTATAGATTCAAATTTTGAATATGTGAGTGAACGCATAGATCTTACAGAATATGCCCTCTATCAAGCGTCTAATATATTTTTCAATAATACAGATTGGCCAGGGAATAATATAAAATTTTGGACACACCCAGAAGGGAAATGGCGATGGATTATGTTTGATACTGATTTTGGTTTTGGACCTTTTTGGGACATTAATAATTACAATCAAAACACCCTTAGCTTTGCTCTAGATCCAAATGGTCCTGGTTGGCCAAATCCATCGTGGTCTACACTTTTATTCAGAAGGCTAACCACAAACATAGGATTTAGAAATACATTTATTAATCGATATGCAGATGAACTCAATACTCGTTTTTTATCCAATAGGGTAAAGGCTCATATAGATCAGGTTTATGCCGCTATAGAACCCGAAGTAAATGCACATTATGAACGTTGGAAAGATGACCCCTCCTTAACTAATATTGGTGTTTATATCACTAATATAAACGACTGGGTAGGGTATTATATTGATCAAATGAAAATATTTGCAGATAACAGACCCTCTATAGTTAAAGATCATATCCTATCTCAATACAATTTACCAAATTTCCACCCACTAACCATTACAAATAATACCATTTCGCAAGGCTTTGTAGAGGTAAATGAAAACTTAATCATTCAAGAACCCTCTTGGACAGGAGATTATTTTGAAACAGTACCTGTTCAATTAAAAGCTACAGCCACCACTGGATTTGAATTTTCACACTGGAGTGGAGACCTATACAGTACAGAAGAAACCATCAGTATTAATATCGATGACTCATTCGAAGTCATTCCAAATTTCACAGCATCAGATATTACTAACACAATTGTCATTAATGAAATCAACTATAAATCAAGTGATGATTTCGATGCTGGTGATTGGGTAGAATTATACAATCCAAACACAACATCAATAGATCTATCAGGATGGCAACTAAAAGATGATGATGATTCACATGTGTATTCGTTACCTTCTGGTACTCAAATAGAAGCTGATGGATATATCGTTTTAGTAAAAAACGCCTCAGATTTTGCAGGAGTTTTTCCAAACATTACAAATTATATTGGAGAAATTGATTTTGGATTTGGAAATTCAGATGCAGTTAGACTGTATAATGCCTCAGGGGTTCTGCAAGATGAGGTTACTTATCAATCAGAATCACCATGGCCAAATTGTGCTGATGAATCAGGATATACTTTAGAATTAATAACACCAGATCTAGATAACGCATTGCCCCAAAGTTGGAATTGCATAAACCTTCATGGAAGTCCAAATGCAGTAAATAGTAGTTCATTGTCATTAGAAGACGATACGTTAACCTCTGTAAAAATCTATCCAAATCCAACTCAAAATACACTTTATATATCAGGGGTTTCAAACCAATTTAAGCTCCAAGTATTTACCATAACAGGGCAGCGAATTTTAGAGGATCAAAACTCAACTACCTTAGATGTGAGTCAACTAAAACAAGGCATATATTTTATTAAAATAACTGAAGGTCAGAAAAGTTCTTACCTAAAGTTTTTCAAGAATTAATACCACATGAAAATAGCTTTTAAAAATTTCTTTACTCGTGGGTTTGGATATCTTCCCTACTTCATTTTATTTTACTTTATATACCAAGTAGAAATTTTTCAAGAAATGGTTCTTGTAAATGGAGTACTTCAACTCCTATTATTTTTAGTAGTTGCTTGTGTACCAGCATTGTTTACAAAAAAAATGTCCTATGTAGATATTGCATGGCCCTGGGGATTAGTTCTTATTGGAGTTTTAGCACTTCTGCTTGGACAGGGTTACAAACCAAGAATCTATCTAGTAGCAGGGATGTATTTATTTTCTGGCCTAAGAATGGGAATTGGAGCGCTTATATTATTTTCAAAAGGACATTTAAATTCAGAATTGTCTAGATATTCATATCAAAGAAGACGCTGGAACAAAGCTGGGTATAAAAATTTAAATCTATCACTACAGTATGAAATTATGATTCAATGTTTTGCCAATATTACATTTTTGGCAATTCCTGCCATTTTAATGGCTAATAATTCTACGAATAGCATAGCAATTTCAGAGCTAATTGGAGTAGGACTATGGGCAACTTGGTTTGTTTTAGAACACATCTCAGACCTACAAAAACAACAATTTTTGAAAAAAGCATTCTTAGAAAAGAAAAAGAAACAAGTTTGTAATGTTGGATTTTGGAAATATACTCGTCACCCAAATTATTTTTCAGAATGGATGGTATGGAATGCGATGATTATTTCTTCTTT
>CAJQMN010000140.1 GCA_905479435.1 uncultured Flavobacteriaceae bacterium
TAGGTTTACCTGAAGGTCAAATGGGAAATTCTGAAGTAGGTCACATGAATTTAGGTGCTGGTAGAATTGTTTATCAAAATCTTGCAAAAATTAATATTGCCGTTAGAGAAGGTAAATTATCTAAAGAGAAAGAAGTATTAAAAGCTTTTAAATATGCAAAGGATCATCAAAAAAATGTGCATTTATTAGGGTTGGTGTCTAATGGAGGTATTCATTCTCATATCAATCACGTAAAGGGTTTACTTAGTGCTGCTAATGAACATGGAGTAAAAAATGTTTTTCTTCATGCGTTTACTGATGGAAGAGATTGTGATCCAAAATCAGGTGCTTATTTTATTGATGATATTCAAAAGCATATGAAAAGTACTACTGGAGAATTAGCCTCTGTTACAGGTAGATATTATGCAATGGATAGAGATAATAGATGGGAAAGAGTAAAATTGGCCTATGATGCATTGGTTAATGGAATTGGAGAACACTCAACTAACGCAACAGCTAATATTCAAAAAAGTTATGACAATAAAATAACTGATGAGTTCATTAAACCTATAATTATGGTTGATGAAAACAATAAGCCTAAAGCCTCTATTAAAAAAGATGATGTTGTCATTTTCTTCAATTTTAGAACAGACAGAGGAAGACAATTAACAGAAGTGTTGAGCCAAAATAATAATGAGGAATATAACATGCACAAAATTCCATTATACTTTGTTACGTTAACTAATTATGACAAAACTTTCAAAGACATTAAAGTTGTGTACAACAGTGAAAATATTGAAAACACATTGGGCGAAGTTTTAGAAACAGCAGAAAGAAAGCAGATTAGAATTGCTGAAACTGAAAAATACCCACATGTTACTTTTTTCTTTTCAGGTGGAAGAGAAAAAGAATTTATAGGAGAAAAAAGACTTCTTTGTCCGTCACCAAAAGTTGCAACCTACGATTTAAAACCAGAAATGAGTGCCTACGAAATAAGGGATGCTATTGTGCCTGAGTTAGAAAAAGGAGAAGTAGATTTTGTATGCTTGAATTTTGCTAATGGAGATATGGTTGGACATACAGGTGTGTTTGAAGCAGCAATAAAAGCTTGTGAAACAGTTGACAAATGCACAAAAGATGTAATTTCTACCGGCTTACAAAATGGGTACTCAACCCTTTTAATTGCAGATCACGGAAATTGTGAAACAATGATGAACCCAGACGGAAGCCCACATACTGCTCACACAACAAACCCTGTTCCAATGATTCTTATTGATAAAGAAATTCAATCAATAAATAATGGTGTACTTGGAGATATTGCTCCTACAATCTTAGAATTAATGGGTGTTGAACAACCAAAAGAAATGACAAGAAAATCACTACTTTAAGATGAAGAAGCTTTTATTTGTAATTTTCTTGTGTTCGTTTTTATTGGGCAATGCGCAAGAAAAGAGAATTATCAATGGTAATTTAGTTGGATATCTTAAAAAGTCTGATTTCTTAAATGGAAAACACAAAGATTGGTTCTCAAAAAATTATGATGCATATACTCCAGATCCAAAAATAGTTCAGAAAATCAAAAAAAAACTCAACAATATTTCAATTAAATCTTTTATTGGAAGTTGGTGTCATGATAGTAAAAGAGAACTCCCAAAGTTTTATAAAATCATGGAGTTAGCTGGATTTGATCTTGAAAATAATTTTAAAATGATTGGAATTACTATTGGAAAGAAAACTCCAAATAATCTTCAAAAAGGGTTTGCGATAAGACATACCCCCACATTTATTTATTTTAGGGATGGCAAAGAGATTGGTCGCTTTGTAGAACATTCCAAAAAAACAATAGAAAAGGATATATTGAAAATCTTGCGAGGAGGGAATTACAAACACCCATACCAAAAATAAAACTATTAATTTATCTTTACACTTTAAATTTTACTATGATTAAAATAAAAAATAGTGAAGAGATAGAAATCATGCGTGAAAGCGCACTTGTGGTTTCTAGAACCCTAGGAATACTTGCCAAAGAAGTAAAACCTGGAGTCACTACCTTATTTTTAGATAAAATAGCTGAAGAATATATTCGTTCGCAAGATGCTATTCCAGGTTTTTTAGGGTTGTATGATTTTCCAAATACACTATGCATGAGCCCAAATGCACAAGTTGTTCATGGAATTCCTAATGATAAACCTTTGCAAGAGGGCGATATCATTTCAATAGATTGTGGTGCTTTAAAAAATGGCTTTTATGGAGATCATGCCTACACCTTTGCTGTTGGAGAAATTGAAGAAGAAACAAGAAAATTACTCGAAGTCACCAAACAAAGTTTATATGAGGGAATTCGTCAATTAAAAGTTGGGAATAGAGTCGGTGATGTTGGATATGCGATACAAAAATATTGTGAAGACAGAGGTTATGGTGTGGTAAGAGAACTTGTTGGTCACGGACTTGGCAGAAAAATGCACGAAGATCCTGAAATGCCAAATTATGGAAAGCGAGGCAGAGGTAAAAAACTAATGAACGGAATGGTAGTAGCTATTGAACCTATGATTAATTTGGGTACTCACAGAATTAATCACCTTAGTGACGGATGGACTATACTTACAAAAGATGGTAAACCCAGTGCTCATTTTGAACACGATATTGCAATTGTAAATGGTAAACCAGAACTCCTGTCTACGTTTAAGTACATTTATGATGCTCTGGGGATTGTTAGTGATGAAGAGCTTGAGTTCAATAGTACAACGTTGTAAACCTGTTTATTGAAAATATTCAAAATCATATTAAATAGAGTTCCACGCCCATTACTTATCAAATTAAGTTATGTAGTAAGGCCTTTTATTGCCTTTTATTTAAAAGGAAATAAATATACAGACCCCATAGACAATAAAAGTTTTCGTAAGTTTTTACCTTATGGCTACCAAGTTCAAAGACAAAATGTACTATCACCAAGCACCTTATCTCTAGAGCGTCACAGATTACTGTGGTTGTATTTAACAAATGAAACCGACTTCTTTACATCAAAGAAAAAGGTTTTACACATGGCTCCTGAACAATGTTTCCTTGCCCGTTTCAGAAAATTAAATCATGACTATAAAACTGCAGATTTAGATTCGCCAATTGCAGATGTAAAAGCAGACATTATTAATTTACCATTCAATGATAATTCTTTTGATGTTATTTTTTGCAATCATGTATTAGAACATGTTCAGGATGATACTAAAGCTATGAAAGAATTATTTAGAGTTATGAAAAAAGGAGGAATGGGAATTTTTCAAGTTCCTCAAGACTTAAATCGCGATGTAACTTTTGAGGATAATTCAATTACAGACCCTAAAGAAAGAGCTAAAATATTTGGGCAATATGATCATGTAAGAGTTTATGGAAGAGATTATTTTGATAAACTTCGATCGATAGGTTTTAACGTTGAAGAAGTTAATTATTCTCAAAAAATTTCTTCAGAACTTTTAAGTAGATATCGATTAATGGAAGGTGAACTATTACCAGTAGTTTTTAAAAATTAGTTCTCAAACTCCAATAACTTACCATTTTCATCTACATAAATTAACACTACTTTTAAATTCGGTTTGGCTTGTAAAAACTTTTTGGTTTTTTCAAATCCCATAGCCATAAAAGCTGTTGCATAGGCATCAACATCAGCACAATCTAATTCTGCAATTACAGTTGCAGCCAATAAATTACTTTCAGTTGCATAACCTGTTTTGGGGTTGATTGTATGAACATATTTTTCTCCATTTGTGGCAATTCTGAATTTCCTATAATTTCCAGAACTTGCCATAGAAATGTTGGTCAAGTTTAATTTTTTGTAAGCAGAGCGTGATCCATCTGTATTTGGATCGTCTAATTGAATGGTCCATAACTTTCCAGTTGGTTTGGTTCCTTTCAATCTTAGTTCACCACCAATTTCAACTAAATAATTTTTAACCCCTTTAGATTCTAAAAATCTAGCGATAACATCTAAACCATATCCTTTTCCAATAGAATTAAAATCAAAATAGGTTTCAGAATACTCTTTAATAATTTCATTATCAACTAATTTCACTTTATCAAAACCAACAAATCTCATTAATTCTTTTACTTTGCTACTATCTAAATCATTTAAAGGTTTTTCTGGCCCAAATCCCCATGCATTAACCAAATTTCCAACAGTAGGGTCAAAATAACCATTAGTTTCATTAAAGATTTGAGTTGTTTTAGTAAATATCTCTTGGAAGTATTTATCAACTTTTACGCCTTTTTCACCCCTGTTAATTCTTGATATATCTGATGAATATATATATGTTGAAGTAGATTGATTTACCTCATTAAATAATTGAGTAATGTCTTTTTTGAAATTAATAGCAACATCATAATAAATTATAGTGTAGGTCGTTCCAAAAACATACCCTTGAAGTTTTATCGGTGTATTAGGCTCTTTTTTACATGAGGTAAACGTAAAAAGTGAAGAGAATAAAAAAATAAAAATAGCCTTTTTCATCAATTAAGTTTTTAGCCCACAAAGATACAATTTAATGTTTTTTAAAATCGTTCATAAATATTTGTTAATCACTATGGTTTTACTCTCAATATTTTTAACTTTGTTAGTAATAATTTTCAATAACTAAAAAATGAAAAAAATAATTGTATTACTAGTTTCTGTAGTTTTCATTAGCTCTTGTATTTCTAAGAAAGAACATGCAGCACTTCAATCTAAACACAATAAAACCAAAGATGAACTTCTAGCGGTGAAAAATAGTTTAACAAAATGTGTTATTGATAATGAAAAATGTGATGCAGATGTAGCAAACTTAAATAATATCATTGCTGATTTAAAAAATGATAAGAAAAAGACCTTAGAATATGTTGATAACTTGACCGTATTAACTCAAGGAGCTACAGATAATATTAAAGAAACACTTGCTCAATTAAGTAAAAAAGACAAGTATATTAATAGAATTAGAGCTGCTGCTACAAAAAAAGATTCTTTAAATTTAGTTGTAGCTTTCAACTTGAAAAAGGAATTGCAAGAGGGTATTGATGATGAGGATATTGAAATTAATGTTGAAAAAACTGTTGTTTTTATCTCTATATCTGATAAACTATTATTTAAAAGTGGAAGTTATACGATCACAGAAAAAGCATTTCCTGTTCTAGAAAAAGTTGCTACTGTTATTAACAGCCAGCCAGATATGGATGTGATGATTGAAGGTCATACAGATGCAACACCTATTAGCAATGAAATTATTACAGACAATTGGGATTTATCTACCAAGAGAGCTACCTCAATCACTAGAATATTACAAACCGAATTCGCAGTAGAACCGAGTAGATTAATTGCTGCTGGTAGAAGTAGTTATGTTCCGTTAGCTCCAAATGATACTCCTGCTAACAAATCAAAAAATAGAAGAACTAAGATTATTATTTTACCTAAAATTGGTCAATTCTTTGAAATGTTAGAGACCAAAGCTGAGTAATTAACTCATCAATAAATAAAAAAAGCATCACTAAAGTGATGCTTTTTTTAGTCTAAAATTTTAATAAAATCCTCGAAAGCAACATAGTAAGGTTGGTCTTTAAAAACCGGATTCTCTACACTTTCTGCGTTAGCAATCCCAACCCCTGCAAACCATACTTTAGCATTTTGCTTTTTTGCATGCTGTTTAAAAGTCTCCATCCATAAGACATCATATTCTTCAGGGTTCTGAATGTTATTAGAGGCTTTTACCAAAACAAAAATAGGAGCCTCTCCTTTTTTAAATAACACAAATTGTGGATGTCTTTTTAATTGACTATTAATGGCTTGAAACTCATACCCCATCTTTTCTAGCTTCTTACCTACAATGTTCATGGCTAGATTATGTAATTCTTGTTTTGTTAAAACGTGCATAATTGTTCTGTATCCTTATTTTTAAACATGAGCTA
>CAJQMN010000141.1 GCA_905479435.1 uncultured Flavobacteriaceae bacterium
TGAAGTCCTCAAGAATGCAGATGGGATTTTAAAAATTCCTATGGTTGGATTTACTGAAAGTTTAAACATCTCAGTTGCCGCTGCTATAATTCTTGAAAACCTTACCTATAAATTAAGAGCAAGTACAGTTGATTGGAGCTTAACACCCGAAGAAAAGGAAAACCTTTATGTTCATTGGATTGAAAAGACAATAAAAAATGTTGGTAAAATAAAAGAACATTTTTTAAAAGGTAATTAGACAGATCTAGATATTTATCTCAACCAAATAAGTTATTTATTTACAGTGATTTTTTCAATCGTAGCGATAGAATCACAACGTTTAATCCAAAGTTCAATTGTTTTTTCGAAATATTTTCCGCTAATTGAATATTCTGGACACGGTTTTTTATGTTGATTGCTTTTTCCAAAATCTACATCACCATTTTTTAGAATTGAAAGAATGGCTGAAGAGTCAATTGCTATAGCTTCCATAGCTAATTTAACATCTTCAGAATAATGAAGTTTTTTAGTTCTGATTGTCTTCAAAGTCCTAGCATCCATTCCATAATCAAAAGAGACGTCTTTTCCTTTCCAAATAAAATAAACTACAATACTTCCAAAGGATACACCAATCAGATAGTAAAAAAAACGTTTAAATAAATTCATGATTCAAAATTAGTATTTTTTTAAACAATTGATACTAATTTATCTTCTTAATAAGCTAAAATTACCTCTAAACTCCGTTAAAACATTGTTTTTGTTATAGGTAACTAAAAACCAATAATCTGATGATGGTAATTTATTTCCATTAGTGTTGTATCCATCCCAACCTTCTTCAAAAGGTTTAATTTCTGAAACCATTTTACCGAATCTATCATAGATTATTATGTTGGAATCTAAGTCACTCTGTAGATCAGTAATATTCCATGTATCGTTTATGCCGTCATTATTTGGAGTAAAAAATTTAGGATAATTTAAGATTAAAAAATCTATGGTTTTATAAACACATAAGCCTGAGGTATCTCTAATTGTAATAAAATGGTTTCCTGGATTTAGGTTATAAAATCTAGGATATGATTGAAAAGGAAGATGATCTAAAGAAAATTCATAAGTTCCTATTCCTTGATCTACAATATTAATTTCTACTGTGTTAGAATCAGAAAAATCTTCTGTTAAAATTTGTAACTCAAAACTAGGACTTGAACTCTCTACTTGAACTTGAGTAGTTTTATAATTACAATCTGCACCAATTTCTTCATCTAATTTAATGGTTTCAACTGTATATTCACCTGGTTCTTCAGCAATATAGTTAGTACCTGTACCTACTAAATTAGTATTCAAATACCAATTGATAGAATAGTCGTCAGAATTTAAGCCAGATTCTAATACAACAGAATTGATAACATTTCCAGTATCTGAATCTATACACAAAGTACCACCATTAATTTCTAAATCCAATAAATCGTATACAGTCACTTGAAATAAAGCTTCAGTATAGCATCCTTGAATACTTTGAAGAGTAGAATCTCCAGAAGGATATGCATAAACATAAATAATTCTAGAACCTAGATCTGTTATTGTATATTCTGATGGATCTATTAAGTCAATCCTATTAGGTCTTCTATAATATTCAATTATAACTCCTGGTATATCTACTATTGGCAAAGAAACACTTCCACAGCCTTCAATATTTTCATAAACATCTAAGTTTGGCTTTTCAGATATAGAAACTGAAAAAGAATTTTCATCAAAACATGAAAATCTTTCTCCAACCCTATCATAAATATAAATAGTTTGTGATGTAGTAATAAAATCGCCTGCAAATAATTCTGAGCCTTGGCCAAAGGGTTCCGTAAAGTATTTTCCATTTGTTAATACAGGAAGCTCATAATCTGAGCAGGTGATTACATCCATTACTTCATCTACTGTAACAGCTAATATATTCACTTCAAATAAATTTTCAGTGCTACAACCTTCAAGATCATCAAAAGAATTGTATATATATATAGTTTGAGTAGTATCAATAATATCTCCAGCATTTAACTGTAAACCTTGTCCATTTGCTTCAGTATAATAATTTCCATTATTTAATTCTGGTAATGTATAATTGTTACAACTAAAGATATCTGTAAAATTATCTACAGGAGCTATCGCTCTTATTTCTATAGTAAAACTAGACTCATTATCACAAAATGAATTACTATTGTAAATATAAATTGTTTGTGTATTATAAATGATATCTCCTGGAAATAATTGATTCCCATTACCTCCTGATTCAGTAAAATAGTTACCCTGTGAAAGCGGTCCTAAAATTGGTAAATTATTTTCACAATATGTAGCATCACTTAACTCATCTACTAAAGGGATTGTATTAATAGTTACTTCAAAGGAAAAATTCTCTGTACAGTTTGGTAATGTTGTTATTTCCTCGGAATAGAAATAAATAGTTTGGGATGAACTAATAACGGTTCCTTCTTCTAAGAGATTTCCATTACCACCCATATCTGAGAAATAATTACCAAATTCTAAGCTAGGTATAATATAATCTCCACAATTGTCAATATTTTGAAATGCATCTAAGTCTATAATTGAAATGTTAAAAGAGCTTTCATTTACACAATTTGTAATTGTGTTTTTATTCCATAAATAAATTGTTAAGCTAGATGAAATTTCATCTCCAGGAAAAAGTTCAATACCAATTCCATTCGCTTCTGTAAAATACTGTTCTCCGCTAATGGTAGTTGGTAAGGTGTAATTATCACAAGTAATTACATTTTCTCTTTCCTCAACTAGTGGTAATGGATGTATCGTAATTTCATACGGAGTATCTAAACAAAATAAATCCTCAATAGAAACGTAGAAGTAAATGGTTTGACTTTCTGATATTATTGTACCACTAGGTATTATCGTTCCCGAACCATTAGGACCATCTATTGATGTATAAAACGTTCCATTTGGATAGGATGGAACAACAAAAGTTCCACAATGTTCTATTTCTATTGAAAATTCGGTTGCTAAAAAAACACTAAAACTACTTTCGTTAAAACATCCGTCGGTATTTGAGTTATAAATATATATGGTAGAGTTTTCAGTTATGATATCTCCTGCAAATAATTCAGTACCATTACCTCCGGGTTCGGTAAAATATTTTCCATCTGTAAGTTCTGGTAATACATAACTATCACATTCATAGACATCTTCAAGAATATCTACTCTAGGTGAAGAATAGATAAAGATTTGAAACGAAATAATTTCAAAACAATTAAGATTATTTAACTCAATAAACCTTACCCATATAGTTAAGTTTGCAGGAGCTAAGGGTAAAATAAAATTACTAGGATCCTCAATTTCGTTTACATTATTTTCAGCATCTATTTCTGTAAGAAAGTAACTCAAGGAGAAGTCTGAGGGGTTCAAGGTTTCTAATATTTGATCTGATACTTGAGAAACGATATCTACTGCAAGGTCTGATTCACAAGCTGAAAAATCCTCTGCTATGCCGGGGTTTAATTTTGTTATTTTCAATTCAAAATTTAAAATATTTGAACATGTATTACCATTTTCATTATTGATGTAGGTAACATATATTATTTCATCCCCTAATGAAGGATAGGCTGAAAGTAATGAAGTATCAATAGGTATATTGTTATTTAGGTTTTCTTGTGAATTGTAATATAGAATATCGTATGTGTCAGGATTTAAACCCAATACGCTATGGTTATTAAATAATAGATTAAAATTTGGTGTAGTCTCACTCTCGCATTCAAATAAATTTTCAGGGTTATTTACTTGTAATTGGGTTATAATTTTTTGACCTGTTAATTCACATCCATTAATTAAATTTATGATGCTTAAATCGTATGTTCCAACTTCAGTTGCAGTATAATACGAATTTGTTTCGTTTTCAATTAAAACGCCATCTTTTTTCCATTCAAAAATAAAATCGTTGGTATTAGTAAAATTAGAATCAATAATTATTTCATCTCCTAAACATAATTCTTCATTTACACCTAAATCTAAGAGAGTGTTAAAACTACCAGCTTTTATGAATACTGCAGAATCAAAGTCGGTATCATTATAATCTCCAATAACTAATTTAATTCTGTATTGATTAGTAGGTATCACTTCAGATGATGCAGATAGCACAACAGTATGGCCTTTCATATTTAGAGAAGAGTTGGAAGGATTATTTACATTATAAGTGCTAAATAAATTTTTATTTACAGAGTTGCAAGATAAATTATATTGATTGTCTCTAATATTTTTTACTGATATGGGTGAATTAATGTTGGGTATAACTCCTAAATTAGTTTTTACACCAGTAGTTAAATCTGTTAATATGAATGCAAACACATCGCTAAAACCACATTGCCATTCTCCATATTCATTAGATGCAAATAAAAAATCAAAAGTAAAGTTAGAGGCGTATGGAATAAAATCAAATTCAAGAAAGGCAGTATCTATTATATTAACTGATTGACCGGTTTGATTGCTAATTTCCTCTAAGTCCGAATCACTATTAGTATTTATTTGACTGCTAAGATTATTTCCTGTATAGCTTCCTTGTGAGTTGCTTGCAATACCACTTCTAATAATTATGCCTTCATCAATTGGAAAAGTAGAATCATTACTATTGAAATAGGCTACGGATTGATTTGAAGAAACACTAATATTTGAACTCGTTGCACAGGAATTGTTGAGTAATAAATCTACTAATAATTCAGAAGAGAAAACAGCATCATCTACAATAATTCCTTGAGAATTACAGATGTAAATATTACACATTAAAATAAAAAATAATTTTTTTCTCAAACGATATTAACTTACAATTATTAGTGTTGTATTTGAAATTTCAATACTATAAAGTTAAATAGCTCGGGGTAAACACACAATCATCAGAAATAATGAAATTTCAATCTACCGATATTTGGGGGTATTATATAAATACTAAATTAATATCTCTAAATGGCAAATCAAACCATTCAGAAACGGTTTTATTAGTTAAAACGCCATGATAAAAATATATGCCATTTCTAATGGTTTTATCAAATCTAGCCGCATTTTCAAAACCTCCCTCCTCAGCAATGTTAAGAAGGTAAGGGGTAAACATGTTGCTAATGGCAAAAGATGCAGTTCTAGCATACCTAGAAGGTATATTAGGCACACAATAATGAATAACTCCGTGTTTTTCAAAAGTAGGATTGGAATGAGAGGTTATATTAGAGGTTTCAAAACAGCCACCTCTGTCTATACTAACGTCTACAATAATTGCACCTTTTTTCATGGTTTGAATTGTAGTTTCTGAAACCACTACTGGTGTACGGTCTTTTCCTCTAATAGCCCCTACAGCTATATCGCACCTCCGTAATGCTTTAGCTAAGGTTTTTGGTTGAATTGTAGAAGTGTAAATAGGAGTATTTAAAAAATGTTGTAATTTTCTTAGTTTAGTTATCGAGTTGTCAAAAACTTTTACTCTAGCCCCTAAACCTAGGGCCGATCTCGCTGCAAATTCGCCAACTGTACCGGCACCAATAATCACGACATCAGTTGGTGGTACTCCTCCAATATTACCCAATAGCAGTCCATTACCTTTATTTAGATTACTCATTAATTCCGCAGCAATAATTACAGAAGCTGTTCCGGCAATTTCACTTAAAGATTTTACAATAGGGTAGACACCATGTTCATCTTTAATATAATCAAAAGCAACTGCTGTTATTCTTTTTTTTGAAAGCGCTTCAAAATAGTTTTTGGTTTGGGTTTTAATCTGAAGTGCTGAAATTAAAATGCTTTTAGGAGATAACATAACGATCTCATCTAGTGTAGGTGGAGCTACTTTTAAAACAATACTACAGGAAAAAACTTCCTTGGTGTCATAAGATATTTTGGCACCTGCTTCTGAGTATTCATTGTCAGAATAATTAGATCCTTCTCCAGCACCAACTTCAATAACAATTCTATGACCATTGTTGGTTAAGGCAGAGACAGCATCTGGAGTTAGGCAAATCCTTCTCTCCTCAAAAAGAGTTTCTTTTGGGAGTCCAATATATAATTTCCCCTTTTGTTTTTTTATTTCCAACATTTCTGTCTGAGGAATTAATTCCTCTTTACTAAATGGAGAGAATGCACTCATAATTTATTTAAGTTGAATATTACGTTGGTCATCATCTAACTTCGTTAAATAAATATTATTTGTTATTAAAGGTAGTAAATTTTTAATTACTGAGGGCCATTCAATAAAACACCAAGCGTCTGTGTGAAAATAATCTTCAACACCAATATTATAAGCTTCTTCTTCATTATTTAACCTATAAAAATCAAAATGATAAATAGTATCACCATTTGATGTAATGTACTCATTAACAATCGAAAAAGTAGGAGAGCTTGTAATGTCATCAGTTCCTAATTCTTTACAAATTTCCTTTATTAGTGTTGTTTTACCAACTCCCATATCTCCATAAAACAAAAGAACTTTATGCTTAGAATTTTTTATGATATCTTTCGCAATTTGGTTCAAATTTAATAACGAGTAGTTTTTATTCATAGACGTTGAAAATTATTTAGGGCTATATACAACACAAGGAATTATCATTTCCTCTAGAGAAACTCCTCCATGTTGATATGTGTTTTTATAGTAATTTACAAAATGATTATAATTATTTGGGTAAGCAAAAAACAAGTCTTCTTTTGCAAAAATAAATGGACTATTAAAACTAATACTAGGTAAAAATATATCTTTTGGGTTTTTAACAGCAAAAACATCCTTTTCTGAATATGAAATGCTTTTACCTGTTTTATATCTTAAATTTGAACTTATATTTCGATCACCTATAATCTTAGTTGGATTTTTACAGTTAATAGTTCCATGATCAGTTGTGATAATTAGCTTTTGATCCAGTTGTTGCGCTTTTTTTATTATTTCAAACAAAGGTGAGTTTTTAAACCAACTAACAGTTAAAGATCGGTATGCTTTATCATCTCCTGCGAGTTCTTTTATAACTTCCATTTCAGTTTTAGCATGTGACAACATATCTACAAAGTTATACACTAATACAGTTAGATCATTTTGTTTAGTTCCATTATAATTTGTGGCTAATTCTTTTCCATCTTTTAAAGAAGTGATTTTATAATATTCATGTTTAATTGAAAGATTTAATCTATTAATTTGATGTCTTAAAAATTCATTTTCAAACATGTTTTTACCACCTTCATCTGTATCATTTTTCCATAATTTTGGATATTTTTTTTCCATTTCAGAGGGCATTAAACCTGAAAAAATAGCATTCCTTGCATATTGAGTAGCGGTAGGCAGAATACTGTAATATGAATATTCTTCTTCTTTTTTATAATAGTTATTTATTAAGGGTTCTAGCATTCGATATTGATCATATCTTAAATTGTCAATTACAATCCATAAAATACCTTGATCACCAGACAGATTAGGTACAACATAATTTTTGAACATCGTGTGTGAAAACGTAGGTCGATTAGATGACGTTAAATACTCTTGGTAATTTTTTTTAATAAATTTATAGAATAAGTTATTGGCTTCAGATTTCTGACTTTCTAAAATTTCAAGCATACTGGAGTCATTAATGTTTTCCAATTCAAGTTCCCAGTGCACTAATTTTTTATACAATTCAACCCAGTCTTCATGTGAATTGACAGACATTAAATCCATCGATATTTTTCGAAATTCTTGTTGATAGTTTGAGGTGGTCTTTTCTGAAATTAATCTAGAATGATCAAGATTTTTCTTAATACTTAATAAGATTTGATTGGGGTTTACAGGCTTTATGAGATAATCTGCAATTTTAGAACCAATGGCTTCTTCCATGATATATTCTTCCTCACTTTTTGTAATCATTACTACAGGTAAATTAGCCTGTAATTGTTTGATTTCTGATAATGTTTCTAAACCATTTATTCCTGGCATATTCTCATCTAAAAAAATGATATCAAAATTAGAATTTTTAACCAATTCTATAGCATCAGTTCCATTAGTACAAGAAGTGAGATTGTAACCTTTTTGTTCAAGAAATAAAATGTGAGGCTTTAATAAATCTATTTCATCATCAACCCATAAAATCTGAATACTATTCATAATTAAGTTATTTATTTAATTTTAAAACGTTAAAAGTATTTATTTGTTATGATTCGAATACTTTGAAAATGATAAAATATTCCTAATAAATATAGATTATACTTTGTAAAGCGTAAATTTAGGCTTTAGTTTGTAATCATAAAATAAAATAGAGGATTTGAATAACCTATCAACAAACAAATTAAAAATATTGAATGACCCTATATATGGTTTTATAAGAATACCAAATAGCTTAATTTTCGATATTATTGAGCATGCAAGTTTTCAACGCTTGAGAAGAGTATCACAAATGGGACTTTCCAATCTAGTATATCCAGGAGCTAATCATACTCGTTTTCATCATGCTTTGGGATGTCTTCATTTAATGCAGAAAGCAATTAATGTCTTAACGATGAAAGGGGTTAAGATTTCAAAAGATGAGGAAACCGCTTTGTGTATTGCTATTTTACTTCATGACATTGGTCACGGCGCTTTTTCTCATGCTCTTGAGCATAGTATAGTTACAGGAATTACTCATGAGGAAATTTCTTTAAAATATATGCAACAACTCAATAAAGAGTTTAATGGAAAATTAGATTTAGCGATTGAAATTTTTACGGGTAAATATCATCGTCTTTTTTTACAACAACTAATTTCTAGTCAATTAGATATTGATAGATTAGATTATTTGAAAAGAGATAGTTTTTATACTGGTGTTGCTGAGGGTAATATTAGCTCAGATAGATTAATTGCAATGATGAATGTAATCAATGATGAGTTAGTCATTGAAAAAAAAGGTATTTATTCCGTAGAAAAATTTTTAATTGCGCGAAGGTTAATGTATTGGCAAGTATATCTTCATAAAACTAGTTTAGTGGCAGAACATATGTTAGTCAAGGTTCTTATGAGAGCAAAGGAGTTAGCTGAAAAAAATATAGATTTATACAGTAGTTCTTCATTGCGTTATTTCTTATATAACAAAATAAATAAAGATAACTTTGATACGAGAGTTTTAACTTTATTTTCTTACTTAGATGATTATGACTTATTGTCTGCAATTAAAGAATGGACTAACCATCCTGATAAAATTATTTCTAATTTATCAAGAATGATAGTAAACAGGAATCTTTTAAAGATTGAAATCTTTGACGAAGTAGTTTCAGACACTGATTTTTCAACTTTTACAAATCGATTAATGATTTCATCAGGCATAACAAAAAAAGAAGCTTCATATTTTGTGTTTAAAGGAGATATTTCTAATCAAGCTTATAACAAAAATCAGCCCATTAAGATTTTAAATAAAAATGGTGATATTGAAGATATAGTCCTAGCATCTGATCAATTGAATCTACAAGCACTCTCCAAACCAGTTAAAAAATTTTTTATTTGCTATCCTAAGAAAATGGAATTAGCCTAATCATACAATTTTTTATACTTTTGCAGAAGATGAAATTCACAGCCACTCAAATAGCTCAAATCCTAGAAGGTGAAATTGAAGGGGATTCTGAAGCCGAAGTTTTTAGACTCTCAAAAATAGAAGAAGGTACAGACGGATCTCTTACATTTTTATCAAATCCTAAATACAATTCTTACTTATACACTACAGAGGCTTCAATAACTATTGTCAATGATACGTTTAAATTGGAGAAACATGTTGACACAACTTTGATAAGAGTCAAAGATGCTTATAAAGCTTTTTCAAAAGTACTAGAATTCTATAACCAAGTTAAGAATAACAAGCTAGGAAGAGAGGAACCTAATTATATATCAAATTCAGCGACTATTGGCAAAGACGAGTATATAGGTGCATTTAGTTATATAGGTGAAAATGTCGTAGTTGGTGAAAATGTGAAAATTTATCCAAATGTTTATATTGGAGATAATGTAACGATTGGTAATAATTGTTTGATCTTTTCAGGAGTGAAAATTTATTCAGAATCAGAAATTGGAAATGATTGTACATTTCACTCTGGAGCTATCATTGGTTCTGATGGATTTGGTTTTACACCCAACGAAAAAGGAGAGTTTGTTAAAATACCACAAACTGGAAATGTTATTATAGAGAATAATGTAGATATAGGGTCAAGTACAACCATAGACAGAGCTACACTTGGATCTACAATCATAAGGAGTGGAGTTAAATTAGATAATCAAGTTCAGATTGCTCACAATGTTGAAATAGGTAGAAATACTGTTATTGCAGCTCAGACTGGTATAGCAGGATCTACGAAGTTAGGTGAGGGGTGCATGATTGGAGGTCAGGTAGGTATTGCAGGACATCTCATTCTTGGAAGTTTTTTAAAGATACAAGCTCAGTCTGGAATTTCAAAAAACTTAAAAGACCATGAAGTAGTTCAAGGGTCTCCTGCGTTTGCTTACTCTGATTTTAATAAATCCTATGTATATTTTAAAAATCTACCAAAAACTATTGGTAGAATCAACAAATTAGAAAAAGAATCTAATACTCAAAACTTAAATGATGAGTAAAAAACAGAAAACAATACAAAATGAGGTGAGTTTATCAGGTGTAGGACTGCATACTGGTAATGAGGTTAAAATGACCTTCAAGCCTGCTCCTGAAAATCACGGATTTGCTTTCAGAAGAGTTGATTTAACAGGGAGTCCTACAATAGAAGCAAAGGCAGAATATGTTGTTAATACCCAAAGAGGTACAAACCTTGAGAAAAATGGAGTTTTAATTCAAACTTCAGAGCATGTATTAGCCGCAGCAGTTGGTTTAGATATTGATAATCTAATGATTGAAATTAATGCATCTGAACCACCTATTATGGATGGTTCATCAAAGTTTTTTGTAAAAGCATTAGAAAAAGCAGGAATTAAAACTTTAGATGCTGATATTGAAGAATATATAGTTAAAGAAATTATTTCGTACAAAGACGAAATCACAGGAAGTGAAATAATCTTAATGCCTTCAGATGAGTATCAAATTACAACTATGGTTGATTTTGGAACAAAAATTCTTGGTACTCAAAACGCCACATTAGACAATATTCTTGATTTTAAAAATGAGATTGCAGATGCAAGAACTTTTAGTTTTCTTCATGAAATTGAAATGTTGTTAGAAAATGATTTAATTAAAGGAGGTGACTTAAATAATGCCATAGTTTATGTAGATAAAGAATTATCTGAACCTACTATGAATAAATTAAAAAAAGCATTCAAAAAAGATAATATAAAAGTCAAATCTAACGGAATTCTTGATAATTTAAATTTACATTGGGCTAACGAAGCTGCAAGACATAAACTTCTAGATGTAATTGGAGATTTAGCATTAACGGGTACTCGAATTCGAGGAAAAGTTATTGCAAATAAACCAGGTCACCAAGTAAATACTCAATTTGCTAAAAAACTAGCTAAAATTATAAAGCAAGAAAAAAGAAATAACATTCCCAAAATAGATTTAAATCAAACTCCATTGATGGATATTCATCAGATCATGGAAATTTTACCTCATAGACCTCCATTTTTATTAGTAGATAGAATTTTAGAATTATCTGATAAACACGTGGTAGGAATGAAAAATATAACCATGAACGAAGATTTTTTTGTTGGTCATTTTCCTGGATCACCAGTTATGCCTGGAGTTTTACAAGTTGAGGCTATGGCACAATGTGGTGGTATTTTAGTATTAAGCACAGTGCCTGATCCTGAAAATTACTTAACTTATTTCATGAAAATGGATAAAGTTAAATTCAAACAGAAAGTTTTACCAGGAGATACATTGATTTTTAAAAACGAATTAATAACCCCCATAAGAAGAGGTATTTGCCATATGCAAGCCTATGCTTATGCTAATGGAAAATTAGTAGCTGAAGCAGAGTTAATGGCACAAATTTCAAAGATTAAATAATTATGAATCAACCGCTAGCATATGTTCATCCTCAGGCTAAAGTTGCAAGAAATGTCGTGATAGAACCCTTTACAACAATTCATGCAAATGTAATAATAGGTTCAGGTACTTGGATTGGTTCTAACGTAACTATAATGGAAGGTGCAAGAATCGGTAAAAACTGTAGAATATTTCCAGGATCTGTTATCTCAGCGATTCCTCAAGATTTAAAATATGATGATGAAGAAACAACGGTATTAATAGGCGATAATGTAACTATTAGAGAGTGCGTTACCATTAATAGAGGAACTGCAGACAGAATGAAAACAGTCATTGGAAATAATTGTTTAATTATGGCTTATTGTCATATAGCGCATGATTGTTTTGTTGGTGATGGTTGTATATTTTCTAATAACTCAACATTAGCTGGTCACGTAACTATCGGGCACAATGTAGTATTGGCGGGAATGGTTGCTGTTCATCAGTTTGCATCTGTAGGAA
>CAJQMN010000142.1 GCA_905479435.1 uncultured Flavobacteriaceae bacterium
TCATTTTCTACTAAAGTAATTTTTCTTATACAAGCTATATAGTATCCAGCCAGGGTAAATAATAAAAAAGATATCTAAAAATTCAACTGACTGAGGATTAATTATCAATAATATAAGACCACCTAGAAGTACAACAACAGCTGAAATAAATCCTACCGTGTCTTGATTTTTTTTAAGTTTTTCCCACATATTGGTTGGTTTTGGTTATTTAAAACTAACAAAAATTCTTCAACTTTAGTGAATTATTCTCATCCGAAGGTATTGCTCTAGTCCAATTTAATTTTGTGTAATGGATTTAAGCTACGCACAAGTCAAGAGGCTATACAAGAAGAAAAAGTACAAATTCTCTGCAGGTGCGTATCAGTGGATTCAACTGGGCATGTGTTTGACAATATGAAGTTGAAAGGGGAAGGGGAGTTGCTCTGTTGATGATTCAAATTGTGGGGCTTGTGGGTCATAAAAAAAAGGCAATTAAGAACAGGATTAGGTAGATCTGTTTATAATGCCCTTTTTTTAACCTTAAAAAACCAACTATTATGAAAACTCAAAATTGATAAGGATGGATCATTCTCCACTTTAAATTCTCATAAAGAATGTTAAAATGGCTTCTTAAATAATGTTAAAAAAACTCCCAAGACACCACACCCCAGGAGTTATTTCACAAATCAAACAGCATACCCTCACTTCAACAACTCATGAAATACTTTCCTTTCTAACACCTCAAAATAAGCCTCAAACTCTTCCAACTTTTCTACCGATTTTTGAAAAATAAAAAAAGTACGTAGATCAACTTTAAAGGGCTATTTAAAGTAATTAGGATTTTTGATCAATAAAAAAGACTTAATAAATTTTATATATTTAAGGATATGAAAAAACTATTCATTCTGTTATTATTAATTCCATTATTTTCTGTTGGCCAGAATAGCCCTCAAATATCAAAAAATATAATCTATTACGGAAAGGATTTTTTTAGATTAGAGGGTACTGTTATTCCAGATTCTCTCAAAGAAAATCGCTATGATAGATTACCTTTTTCATATAAAAATATAGTTCGAGATTCATTGTGGGAATTATCAAAAGCGTCAGCAGGAATGTCTATTCGGTTTTTTTCTAATTCAAAAAGTATTAGTGTAAAGTGGACACTTTTAAATGATTTTAAAATGAATCATATGGCTGAAACTGGTATTAAAGGTGTTGATTTATATTTTAAAGATAAAGACAACTGGCAATATCTAAATACTGGCCGCCCAGAGGGTATTAAAAACGAGTCTTCTTTAATAGATAATATGTCTACTGAAATGCGGGAGTTTAAAATATTTTTACCCCTTTATGATGGTATTTCAAATATTGAAGTGGGAATTGATTCAAAGAGTATTATTGAAAAACCTGTAAGAAATGGTAACAAACCAATAATTTTTTATGGGACCAGCATCACGCAAGGTGGTTGTGCTTCTCGTCCAGGAATGGCACATACCAATATTATTTCAAGGAAATTGAATATTGATTGTATAAACTTTGGTTTTAGTGGAAATGGAAGGATGGAACAGTCAATAGCTAAATTGATATCAGATTTGGATCCTCTTTTCTATGTGATTGAATGTATGCCAAATATGATTAATACTGAAAACGTAACGAATAAAACCATTCCTTTAGTAAATACGATACGAGATAAAAATCCTGAAACTCCTATTATTTTGGTAGAAAACTTTATTTCTGAGCCTTCAGTTTTAGATAAAAAAGGCAAAGAGTGGATTGAAAAAATGAATAGAGCTCTTAAAGATGAATATGAAAAAATGATTGAAAATGGGTATAGTAATCTGTTTTATGTTAATAGTAAAAATGCAACAGGCCGTGATCATGAAGGCACAGTTGACGGAGTGCATTTTACGGATTTAGGATTCTTAAGGTATGCAGATTTTTTAATAGATAGGTTTGACGAGTTTAAGCTGATAAACAAAAATTAACTTCTCCTAAAAGAGTACCAAATAATAATATTTGCATTGTATTACTCAAAATTCTAAACTAGCGAAAATCATCTCCACCCTCAGTACATTATTCTCATCCGAAGGTATTGCTTTGGTCCAATTTAATTTTGTGTAATGGATTTAAGCTACGCACAAATTAAGAGGCTCAATAAGGAAAAAAAGCACAAATTCTCTGTAGGTGCGTATCAGTGGATTCAACTGGGCATGTGTTTGCCGATATGAAGTTGAAAGGGTAGCTGCGACATTGATGATCTTGGTTGTGAAGCTTGTGGGTCATAAAAATAAGGGCAATCAAAACAGAAAGAGAGAAATCTGTTTATCATACCCTTAAAAATCAACTAAAACCAAACACTTATATGAAAACTCAAAATTGATAAGGATGGATCGTTTTCCACTTTAAATTCTCATAAAGAATGTTAAAATGGCTTCTTAATTAATGTTAAAAAAAACTCCTGAAACATTATATCCCAGTAGTTATCCCATAAATCAAACAGTACCCCCTCACCTTAACATCTCATGAAATACCCCCATCTCTAACACCTCAAAATAAGCCTCAAACTCCTCCAATATCACCTCTTTACAGGAACACTCACAAGTACTATTAATCTCCTTTAAAACGGCTGTATGCATGCTCGATTCCAGCAGTCCACAGACAAGCTTTAAAGCTATTATGAAGACGTATCAATACAGAATTATAATTCTTACTTAGCGAGAAAGAGAATGCTTTATATAGGCTTATATGAGGTCTATAAATAATGGTTTACACCCTTTCCGAAGATGCCAAGAATAAATTGAAAGAAATGATTTTAAGGATGAGAAAAAGGCTTATTGCTAACCAAAACAAGAGTGGAATAACATAAGTGTACAAAACACACTTACAATTAAGATTTCAATAAAGAATGCTTTTCGAAAGGGGTGTTTAAAAGGAGTCATATTTCAAGTTAAAACTAATAAATATTTTCCACCCTCAGTAAATTCTTCTTATCCGAAGGAGGAATTCCTAGTTACAAAACGTCATGAAGGCTTTGACTGGAGAATCAAGTGGTAGAAAGTCAAGAAAGAGGAAGGTGTTTTACTAGTGTAACACTTCATCCCCTTCTACAAAGAAGTCAAAGACTACGGTGTAAGAAATGATTTTAAGGATAAAAAATAACCTCCACTCTTAGCAAATGAAGGTTAAGAAAATTACTAATGTTAAGTCCAATAATTCAGACTAAATACGTTTTATTTAGGGAAATTCATCTTATTTTCTAATGCTTTGAAACGTTCGGTGTTTCTTATTGGGTCATACCAATGTTCAATTTGCATAAATTGTAAGAACCATGATTTTTCTTCGTAGGCTTGTTCTAATAAAGACATTGCTTTATCATTTTCGCCAATACCCAAGTGTATAAAAGCACGCTGGCAAGCAGGTAAATATTTTGTTTTTGAAGCTTCATCATAAAAGTCAGCCATTTCCTTGGCTAATTCGTATTCTCCAGCTTCTCCTAATGCGTGACCTAATCCGCCACCAACTTCAACAGTTCCATCGGATAAATTGAAGGCTTTGAAATAGGTTTCTAATGCATCACCGTGTTCTTCTAAACCATTGTATGCCATGCCTAACCAATCTAAAGTCCAAGGCGATAAAGAATCTTTTTCAAGTGATTTGTACATCAATGGTTTCATCTTTTCAAAGTCTTCCAAGAAATAAAAAATGGATGCACGAGCGACTAAAAAATCGCCTGTTTTATCCATGTCGTGTACAATTGTTGATTGAGCAAAACCTTCATCTATGCGTTTTAAAGCCATCAAATACAGCGTGTACCAATGTCTTGCTTGTAAGTTTTCAGGATTTAGTTCTAAGGATTTTTTGAATGCTTTTTCTGAAGCTTCCCATTCAGAATCCATAAAATGCAAAATACCAGCCATTTCTTGAACCCGTGAATTCAAAGAATCCATAGCATAAGCTTTTTCTTGAAAAACTTTGGCTTCTGGAATCGTTTGCTCTCGCGACATAAAACCAAAAGCGAACATGATAATATTGCTTTCGGTAATACTAACGTAATCGCTAACATGGGTTGAATCTTTGGCAATTTCTTCTTTATGTAATTTTATACGGTCTATGTAACCATCCCTGTGTTTAGCACCAAATGACCTTAAAATTGTTTTATCTATGGTGTATTCCTTTTTGGTTTCACATGAAAAAATAGTACATAAACTTAAAAGTACAACAGCTATATTTTTAATCATAATTTAATCTTTTTTCCAGCGTAATACTTACACTCGTAGTTATAATAAG
>CAJQMN010000143.1 GCA_905479435.1 uncultured Flavobacteriaceae bacterium
CTACTGGAAACTATATGTGGTCTATGAATAAAGACATGTCTTATTATAATGAAAATACAGCAAGAGTTAACCATCGTAGAATTATTTACTACAACTATAAAGACTCTGGAGAACAAGATTTTTGGAGATTTAGAGAACGTGTAAAAAAAGCAATGGTAGCCTCTAATTATGAACAAAATATGAATGTTTTATATTGTAATTCTGGTTGTGATGGAAATATGGTTCAAGTTAGATTTCATCACAAAAACTTTACAGGACAAAATAATGATTATGGTAAACCTCTTAACGATATGATTGCTAAATATGATGAACTTTATGGAAAGGATGCATATGAGCAAGATTCTAAAAAAGTTGATGAAAGTCTTATGCCTAATGGAAGAATGATTAGGCATCAAGTTCTGATGCCAGAACTAAGTTCTCCAGCAAATATGAACTAGAATATTAATACAAATTAGTCTACCTCTATATATATAATTAAAAAACCTCCATAATGGAGGTTTTTTTTACAATTAACTACTTATTATTATTATTCAATTACTACTTTTTTGTTAATCGTTCCTGATTCATTTTTAACTTGAACAATGTAAATACCACTACTAAGAATTGGCAGAATAATATCGTTTGACCCAGTTCCTTCAAAAGAAGTATTGAGTACTAGTTTTCCTGCTATGTTATAAAGTTGAACGTTTGCAGTACCACTTTGAACACCTACAATACGTACATTTTCTCTTGAAGTAGTAAATATGCTTACCGGGTTATTGCCTAAAACATTACCAGTACTAAGACTAGCTGATGTTGTGTGTAAATAAAAACGGCCAGTACCATTTAAATTACTTGAAAGAGTAGTTGAAAAGTTAGAAGTATTGTCTAATCGTGTAAATGTATTTTCTTGTTTATCTTCTAGGAAAACATTGATGTTTGCAGGAAAATTAGTTCCAACTGCTGAAATATTAATCACAGCACCTGCAAGCGCATCTACTCCAACAGGCACAACCATACCCTCATAATTAGTATTTGGTAATGATTGTGTTTGGTAGTTAACGCCCTCATTATCTTCCAAAAGCTGAGTATAGATAGAAAGAGAATTAGAGTTTCCACCACCACCAAATAATTGACCTTCATAGCCATAATCAAACCCTAAGGTTACATCGTCTAAATAATAAACATCACAATGCCTATTGTAAGAAGAGCCATTATTTATAATTAGTTTGATGCTTGTTAAAGTATTAATTCTTTCAAAAGTGTCTACACCTCCAATTTCTATTTGGTGATATTGATTGGCTTCTGGGATGTTGATAGCTCCTGATGAACTTGATCTCACAAAGAAACCTTGCCCCGGAGCAATCGGAAAGTTAGCGTTTTCAGAATTAAGAATGTTACCCACTTTATCGTCATAAGTTTCATTAGCTGAATCCCATGTCCATATGGTAGGAAGAATATTAGAAGAATTAGAAGTTAAAAATTCAGAATTCTTAATGTACGCTGGATAAGGATTTCCAACTAAATTCCAGTTATAACCGAGGTATTGATCATCGTTGTCAGGTGAAGAACTTGGGTCGTAAATCAATGTAAAATTCACACCACCATTTTGAGTTTGTAAATCTCCAGGGATTTCTCCTGTAAAACTTAGTTCTCCAGATCCAGAGGCTCTTTTAACATTATAACCAACTCCTGAAGTAAATGGAAGAGTTTCTCCATCTTCCATAAAATCCCAAGAATTAGTTGAAGTTGTATAAGTCCCTATCGCGTTGAGGGTACCTGCTTCATCCAAACCATATGTTGAAACATATGAGTTGTCATAACTTTGACCAGATACTGGAGGAGAGACAAGAAAATAACTAGCTGTGAGTAGATTTCTTTTGTAAGTAATGTTTCCTGTTTTAGATCCGTTTACAATAATTGAGGCTCCACTCTTGAGAACAACATCGGCTGTGGATTCACTTTCGAAATCTCCAGACACGTCTATATTTGAACCTTTTAAAACAGTTAAAGAGGTGTTATTTTTTACTTTAAGATTTGTTTGAGCTGCTATACTAGAGTAAAAGGCTATAAAGAATATTGCCAATATTTTGTTCATTTTTCTTTTTTTAGGGGACATAATAGTTACAAAAATAGTTTATTTTTTAGTTAAGACAAAAAATAAGAGTTAAAATTTGAGTTATAAAGCTTATATACTTGATTTTAATTAATGTTAAAGAAAACTTTTTATTCAAAAAAACAACTCATCGTTAAAATTCTACGATACAGTATTTAACAATTTATTTTTACGAAGTTTCAAAAGACATTTGTAGTGTAATTAAAAATAAATTGTAAACATGAAAAATTCAAAAACAAATTTCACAATGCCTAAATCTTGGTTTAATTTAAATGATTTTTTAATCCTATGCTTATCATTAAGTTTCTTACTACTCTTAAATGTTGGATAATAATAAAAGTAGCTCACTTGTGAAATTTTTATAAACCCGCTTAGTCAGCGACGTTCTTATCTTTTTTATACCAGTATATAGCTCCAAACATTAGGGCTATAATTATCAAAAATATTTTTACGAATCTAGGCATAAGGCCAATATCAAAAACTTTATGAATAGTTCTTCCTGAGAATAATAGTGCTATAGCACAAATAGAGATATATTTATAAAGTTTGTTGTGGCTATTCATAAACATATTGTTTAAAATTCAGATATTAAAAATAGAATAGATATTATTTTTGATTGTTTCCTTTAAAAAAGTTGTTTTTCAAAAGAAATACGTTTATGGTGATAAAGATTCCTATGCAAACACATATAAAAGCTTGTTCTACAGGTCTAAGAAAAATTTCAGCAGAGCCATAAGCAACTACTCCATAACCTAAAGAAAAAAGAGATATAATAAATAAAGACCAGGACTTTTTATCATTCATAAATCAAATATAATAATAAAAAGATTATAAGCTGAATTAAGAATTGGTAGGCTATTTTAGATATTAAATGTAACTCAAAAAAATTATTCTAGGGAATAAAAGGTGACCCAAACCTACAGTAGTTCAAGCCATTTTGTACATTGTAGTAAAGTATATTATCTATATTTGAGTTATGTATAAGTTTCTAAAAAAATACTGGTTATTAATCGCAATATTAACAATTATCTCATACCTAATTAACGCCAATGGATATTTAAAGGGATACGAAGAAATAGGCTCTGCTATAAGTATAATTCTGTCTGTACTATTTTTTATTAATTATTTTAGATATAAGAAAGGTTTGTAAATAAAATATTAAAAATGGAGAACCAATTCCTGTGAATCAATTCTCCGATTTAGTGACCCCGGTAGGAGTAGCTGCGCTGATCCCTTAGCGCTCCGCGCTGAAAATCAACAAAAGTAACTTCAGCATTAGCCAAAATAAAAAAGCAAGCTTGATATTCTCTAAAACCTTTTTCAATCCCAGGATTAGCTGTGCTGATCCTACAAAGCTCCGCTTTGAAAAAAGCACAACCCAAAAAACACTCAAGCAAGCTTTATTTTCTCAAAAAAACCTTTTTCAATCCCAGGATTAGCTGCGCTGATCCTTAGCGCTCCGCGCTGAAAATCAACAAAAGAAACTTCAGCATCACCCAAAATAAAAAAGCAAGCTCTTTATTTTGAGCTTGCTTCGTTTCAACTTTTTGTTGATTTATTCGTGACCCCGGTAGGATTCAAACCTACAACCGCTGGAGCCGAAATCCAGTGCGCTATTCAGTTGCGCCACGAGGCCTAGTATGGTGTTTATGCTAAATTTTTTCTGACAATTCCAGATATG
>CAJQMN010000144.1 GCA_905479435.1 uncultured Flavobacteriaceae bacterium
TTATTCCTAACCCTACATTGAATCATATGTTAGATCATGCTAGAATGGTTAACTATGAAGGATCTTATTACATGAGAACTGTTCAATGGGATAATAAAAAATCTATGGTTTCTAAATTGGCTAGAGTCGTAGGAACTAGTGATAAAAATTTAATTATAACAAGAAATACTACAGAATCATTGGACATGGTTATAAAGGGTATGGATTGGATAAAGGGAGATGAAGCGGTTTATGCCAAACAAGACTATGGTGCTATGCAAATGATGTTTGAGCAGGTTTCGAAGCGGTATGGAACAAAAAATACTGTAGTTTCTATTCCTAATCATCCCGCCTCTGATGAAGAAATAGTTAGCATTTATGAAAATGCAATAACTACTAAAACCAAGTTACTCATGGTGTGCCATATGATTAATATTACTGGCCAAATACTACCTATTAAAAAGATCTGTAAAATGGCCCACAGGAAGGGTGTTCAGGTAATGGTTGATGGTGCACATTGTGTAGGACACTTTCAATTTAAAATTGATGATTTAGATTGTGATTATTATGGTTCTAGTTTACATAAATGGTTAGCAGTTCCATTGGGTACAGGAATGTTATATGTAGATAATAAGCACATAGATAAACTTTGGCCAGTATTTGCAGAACATCATAGAGAGCCAGGAGATATTTCTAGATTAAATCATATTGGAACTCATCCTGTATATCATGATTTAAGTATAGAAAATGCAATAGAATATTATGATATGTTAGGTGCTGAGAGAAAAGAATCTAGACTTCGCTACTTACAAGAATATTGGTCTAAAAAAGTTAGAAATCATTCTAACATAATTGTGAATACCCCTAATGATTCCCAAAGAGCCTGTGGAATAGCAAATGTTGGTCTTAAAAATATGACTCCAAAGGAATTAGCGAAAAAGTTAATGAGTGATTATAATATATTTACTGTTGCCATTAATTATGCTAATGTAAAAGGATGTAGAATCAGTCCAAATGTATTTACGACTACAGATGAATTGGATGTTTTTGTTAGGGCATTGAAGGAGTTAGCAGCTTAAAGGAAAAGTATATTTACTTTCCAATACAAAAGTTAGAAAATATATGACCTAAAATATCTTTATCTACGTCATATTCTCCGGTTATATTACCCATATGTCTTAAACATTCTCTAATATCTATAGAAAATAAGTCAGTAGATATTTCCATTTCAATTCCTTTCTTGACCGATAAAATTGCTGTTAAGGCATTGTTTAGTGCCTCAAAATGTCTAGAGTTTGTAACTATAGTTTCATTATTACTCAATGCTCCTGTATTGACAAGAGAAGTCAAATGTATTAGAAGAGTTTCTATACCAATATTATCTTTGGCAGAAAGTAATAAAATATCATCTATCTCAGCAGTTATATCATTTTTCTCAGCAGTTGAAACAGTATCGATTTTATTGGCAATTACTAAAACTCTTTTTTTAGGAAAACGATTTTTAATAGTTGTTATTTCAGATAAAAAAACTTCTTTGGATGAAGAAAATTTACTGGAGTCGATAAGGAAAATAATTAACTGAGCATTTTCTGCTTTCTCATAAGCTTTTTTAATTCCAATATTTTCTATAAGGTCATTAGTTTCTCTGATACCAGCAGTATCTATGAATCTAAAAGCTACTCCATCAATAATTAATTCATCTTCAATAGCATCTCTAGTAGTACCAGCTATATCAGATACAATAGCTTTTTCTTCTTTTAATAAAGTGTTCAATAAGGTAGATTTCCCAACATTTGGTTCACCTATAATGACAACAGGTATTCCATTTTTCATTGCATTTCCAAAAGAAAAACTTTCAATTAAACGTTTTAAAACAGTGGTAATTGTTCGAACTAATTCTTTAAATTTAGTTCTGTCTGCAAATTCTACATCTTCACCAGAAAAATCTAGTTCTAGTTCTATCAATGCTGCAAAATCTAATAACTGAGCTCTCAACTCTTTTAATTCATTAGTAATACCTCCTCGCATTTGTTGGATCGCCATTTGGTGAGATGCTGCTGAATTTGAAGCAATTACATCTGCCACAGCTTCGGCTTGACTTAAATCCATTTTCCCATTCAAAAATGCCCTCATGGTAAACTCACCATTGTCTGCCATTCTACATCCATTTTTAAGAAATAATTGAATGATTTCTTGTTGAATGAAACTCGAACCATGGCAAGAGATTTCAACCACATTTTCTCCTGTATAAGAACGGGGGGTTTTAAACACAGAAACTAACACTTCATCGATTATTTGAGAATTATTTATAATACTCCCTAAATGAATAGTATGTGTTTTTTGATTCTCTAATAGTTTCCCGCTCTTAGATACGAAAAAATTTGAAAGGATATCTATTGCATCTTCTCCAGAGATACGAATTACTGAAATAGCTCCAATACCTGAAGGAGTAGCTAAAGCTATAATAGAATCTTTTTGAATCATGTTACAAATATACAAGTTCATTATATTTATTTCCTAAAGTGTAACAAGAAGTATTTTTAGACGTCTAAATACTATACAATCAATAAATAACCAAAATGATGATAGAAAATAGACAATTATTGGTTTTAACCCACCTAAGTCAGTTGTTAGATCTTATAACTGGTGTTGGGGGATTTATAGCACCCCTAATTATCTGGTTAATTAAAAAAGATGAGGTTTTTGACATGGATAGGCACGGTAAAGCCATATTAAACTTTAGAATTTCAATGTTCCTATATGTATTAATTTGTATTCCAGCAATTTTTTTATTTGGTTTGGGGATTCTTGGGTTTATTGTTTTAGGTATATTTTATCTTATTTTTCCGATAATTAATGCTCTAAGAGCTAGTAACAATCAAGAACCAAATTATCCGCTTAGTATTAAGTTTTTAACTTAATAAATTCATATACAGTTAATTATATCTTTGTATTCATGAAAAAATAGTTCAAACTTAGGCATTTCTTCTACATAAAAATTATAGCAAGAACTCCATGTGTTTTTATTGTATATGCTAAACTTCTCCTTATGATTTATATATATTCTACGAATATTTTTATTATTGTCTAGGGTGTAAGAATCATCAAAGATAACTTCGGATAAATAATTTTCTTTTAAAATTGTTTTTAGTGATAAAATTTTATCGAAAAGAATTTTATTAACCATTTCATCTGCATGTTCCATATCCAGACAAATCATTGCATTTTTTCGATTAGCAACAAATTTGAAACTTAGTCCTTTTATTTTGGTATTGTATAAAATCCATTTTCGTGGAAAGGATATTCCAAAACATGTCCAAAACTCATTTCTAAGTGAAGCAGATTCTTCTTTACTAAACATAAACT
>CAJQMN010000145.1 GCA_905479435.1 uncultured Flavobacteriaceae bacterium
AAAGGATTATTTCCAAAATCATTTTGTAAAATTGTACCAGATTATTTGACAGATGACCCTAATTATTGTTTAATTATGCATGCTGATGGTGCTGGAACCAAATCATCATTAGCCTACATGTATTGGAGGGAAACAGGAGACCTTTCTGTTTGGAAGGGAATAGCCCAAGACGCATTGATTATGAATATTGATGATCTACTTTGTGTTGGTGCTACAGATAATATTATGTTGTCTTCTACCATTGGTAGAAATAAAAACAAAATACCAGGTGAAGTTTTATCTGCCATCATAAATGGAACTGAAGAATTAATAGAAGATTTAAAAAAGTTTGGTATAACGATTCATTCAACAGGAGGAGAAACTGCAGATGTTGGTGATTTGGTAAAAACAATTATTGTTGATTCTACAGTAACTGCTCGAATGAAAAGGAGTGATGTCATCGATAACGCAAACATAAAAGCAGGTGATGTAATTGTTGGTTTAGCATCATTTGGACAAGCTACTTATGAAACAGAATATAATGGAGGTATGGGGTCCAACGGATTAACCTCGGCAAGACACGATGTCTTTCATAAATATTTAGCTGAAAAATATCCTGAGAGCTTTGATGCTTCAGTTCCTGAAGATTTAGTATACTCAGGAAATATAAAATTAACTGATCAAGTAAATAACGCTCCACTTAATGCAGGAAAACTAGTGTTATCTCCAACCAGGACCTATGCGCCAATTATTAAAGAGATTTTATCAAAATATACATCTGACACCATACATGGGATGATTCATTGTTCTGGTGGCGCTCAAACAAAGATTCTTCATTTTGTAGATGATTTACATATTTTTAAAGATAATATGTTTTCAATCCCACCCCTATTTAAACTTATTCAAGAGCAATCAAATACAGATTGGAAAGAAATGTATCAAGTATTTAATTGTGGGCACAGAATGGAAATTTACACCTCACCTGAAGTTGCAGAAGACATCATAAATATTTCTAAATCATTTCAGGTAGATGCAAAAATTATTGGTAGAGTAGAAGCTTCTGACGTAAAAAAATTAACGATTAAAAGTGATTATGGAGTTTTTGAGTATTAGTATTTAACACTTCTTTTAAATCAATTAATCTCATAAAAATTGTAATTTAGCTTCTAAGAAAAGATACCCAATGTTAGATAAAATCAGAATTATTAAGCAACGCTATGATGAGGTCTCGGATTTAATTATCCAGCCAGAAATCATTATGGATCAAAAACGTTATGCGCTATTGAGTAAAGAGTATAAAGATCTGGGAAATGTTGTTAAAAGAGGTGAAGAGTATCAAATCTTGTTAAATAATATTGAAGAGGCTAAAGAAATAATAGCTGACGGATCTGACGCTGAAATGGTTGAAATGGCCAAAATGGAAATGGATGAGGCCTCAAATCGAATCCCTGAATTAGAAGAAGAAATAAAATTTTTATTAATTCCAAAAGACCCTGAAGATTCTAAAAATGCTGTCGTTGAATTACGCGCAGGAACAGGGGGAGATGAAGCGAGTATTTTTGCAGGAGATCTATTTAGAATGTATACAAAATATTGTGAAGGTAGAGGATGGAAAGTGTCTACTGTTGATTTTAGCGAAGGAACAAATGGAGGATTCAAAGAAATTCAATTTGAAGTTACTGGTCCAGATGTGTATGGAACTTTAAAGTTTGAAGCTGGTGTTCATCGTGTGCAAAGAGTTCCTCAAACTGAAACTCAAGGCCGTGTTCATACTTCAGCTGCTACTTGTATGGTATTCCCTGAAGCAGAAGAATTTGATGTAGAGATCAATCCAAAAGAAGTAAGAATCGATTTTTTCTGTTCTTCAGGACCCGGAGGGCAATCTGTAAATACAACGTATTCAGCTGTTCGTTTAACCCACATCCCAACAGGTTTAGTAGCACAATGTCAAGATCAAAAATCTCAACATAAAAATAAAGAAAAAGCTTTTAAAGTACTGCGTTCTCGTTTATATGACATGGAATTAGCAAAGAAAAACGCCGAAGATGCAGCAAAACGTGGTTCTATGGTTTCTTCAGGAGATCGCTCTGCAAAAATTAGAACCTATAATTATCCACAAGGAAGAGTAACAGACCATCGAATTGGATTAACCTTATATGATTTATCTAATATTGTAAACGGTGATATTCAAAAAATCATTGATGAACTTATGTTGGCTGAAAATACAGAAAAGTTAAAAGAACTAGGGGATAGCATATAAAAATAAATTCACCCTAAACTCCCTTCTGTTTATTGATCTCGTCTTGCAATTGTCTTCTAAGCTTTTGATCACTTTCTATAGACTTTTTCTTAAATTTCACTAATTCATTCTCAGCTTCTAGAAGGTCTTCTTTAGCAGCTAATATGATTAGATAACTATTCTTATACTTAAAAATAAAATAACATAATAAAACTATAAGAAGGATAAAAGTCATCCATACCATAATCTTATAACTACTTTTATCCAATGCCATTCCAAAGAATAATATGCTATTTTGTAAACGAATAGCAGCTTTTTTTTCAGCTATATTCTTTAAAAGAACTTTATTTATATTGTTTAAGTCTTGCTCTAAGGTATTTATTTTTTCTTCTTTTAAATTAAGTTCATTGTTTAGGAGTTTAACAGAATCTGAGACTTGATCTCTCAAATTCACAAACCTACTTTTTCTAATAACTTTAAATTCTTTGTATGAGCTTGAAGTATTGTAAATTAAATTAAATTTTCCTTTAATACTGGAGGTATCCTTTTGTTGAGAAAATGATGATGTGAAAATAAATAGAGCAATACTAAATAAGTAAATAGACTTCATTTGGTAAAATTTTAATGAAATATAAGGTAATAAAAAAACCCAAACTATACGTTTGGGTTTTTTTTATAAGCGAATTAATAATTTATTTTACTTTTTCAACAATTGCCTTAAAAGCTTCTGGATTGTTCATTGCTAAATCAGCTAAAACCTTACGATTTAACTCTATGTTATTAGCTTTGACTTTACCCATAAACTGAGAGTAAGACATTCCGTGCAAACGAGCACCAGCGTTAATACGCATTACCCATAATGAACGAAAGTTTCTCTTATTGTTTTTACGGTCTCTGTAAGCATATGTCATTGCTTTTTCTACCGCATTTTTTGCTACTGTGTAAACGTTTTTTCTACGTCCAAAGTAACCCTTTGCTGCCTTCAAGATTTTTTTTCTTCTATTTCTTGAGGCTACTGAATTTACTGATCTTGGCATAATTCAAATTGTTTTTTGTAGTAGGCGGTTTAAAATAAACACTTAATTGAGCCTAACTCCATGGTTAATAATTAAATTCCCTTAACAATAGCTTATTTTAAAGCTAATTGTTTTTTGATGTTTGGCGCATCAGCTTTATGTACTAAAGTATCATGCGTCAATTTAAGCTTACGTTTTTTAGACTTCTTTGTTAAGATGTGACTTTTAAACGCATGCTTTCTTTTGATTTTTCCAGTACCGGTTAACTTAAATCGTTTTTTGGCACTAGATTTGGTTTTCATTTTAGGCATCTCTCCTTCGTTTTTATTTTCGCTTATTATCTTTAACTGAAAAAAAATCAGTATTATTTTATTTTTTTTGGTGCAATAAACATAATCATACGTTTACCTTCCAATTTTGGTAATTGTTCTACTTTACCATACTCTTCTAATTCTTGAGCCAGTTTTAATAGAAGAATTTGACCTTGTTCTTTGAAAATGATAGATCTTCCTTTAAAGAACACAAATGCTTTTAATTTTGCTCCATCTTGTAAAAACTTGATGGCATGTTTTTTCTTGAATTCATAATCATGTTCATCAGTTTGAGGTCCAAAACGAATTTCTTTGATAATCACTTTAGTCGCTTTCGACTTCATAGCTTTATCTCGTTTTTTTTGCTCATACAAGAATTTTTGGTAGTCAACAATTTTACAAACTGGAGGCACTGCTTTTGGTGAAATTTCAACTAAGTCTAATTCTTGTTCTTTTGCCATCTCTTTGGCTACTGCCAAAGGATAAACATCTACCTTAATGTTATCTCCCACCAACCTTACTTCATCGACAAAACGTATTCTATCGTTAATTCTGTGTTGATCCTCTTTAATTACTCTTGCTGGTCCTCTAGACCTTTTTCTCCTGATTGCTATAACTTGTGAATTTAATCCTGATTTAACAGGTGTTATTATTAATTATGAAATGGTATTACTGTTTTCTCTATTTCTGTATTCATTAAAGCAATAAAATCTTTTATGCTATAAGTTCCTTTGTCACCTTCACCATGTCTTCTAACAGAAACTGTACCATCCTTTTCTTCCTTCTCACCTACAATGAGCATAAATGGTATTTTACTTACTTCTGCATCTCTAATTTTTCTACCAGTTTTCTCACTTCTATTATCTACGAGCGCGCGAATTTCGGAATTTTCCAACAAATGTAAAACTTTTTCGGTATATATTTGATATTTATCACTGATTGGTAGGATGATAACTTGTTCTGGCATTAACCACAAAGGGAAGTTACCTCCAGTATGTTCTAGTAAAACAGCTATAAAACGTTCCATAGACCCAAAAGGAGCTCTATGAATCATAACGGGTCTGTGCAATTGGTTGTCACGTCCTTTATAGGTTAAATCAAACCTTTCAGGAAGATTATAGTCAACTTGAATTGTTCCAAGTTGCCAACTTCGACCTAAAGCATCTTTTACCATAAAGTCTAACTTAGGGCCATAAAAAGCAGCTTCACCTTCTTCAATTACATATTTTAATCCTTTATCCGAAGCAGCACTAATAATTGCATTTTCTGCGATATCCCAAGTTTTAGTGTCTCCAATATATTTATCAGGGTTGTTTTTATCTCTGATAGATACTTGTGCAGTAAAATCTTCGAACCCAAGCGATCCAAAAACATACAAAACTAAATCAATAACATTTTTAAACTCTTCATCAAGTTGTTCTGGAGTGCAAAAAATATGAGCATCATCCTGAGTAAAACCCCTAACACGCGTTAACCCATGTAATTCTCCACTTTGTTCATATCTGTATACAGTACCAAATTCTGCAAAACGTTTAGGTAAATCTTTGTACGAGTAAGGTTTAAAATTATATACTTCACAATGGTGAGGACAATTCATTGGTTTTAATAAGAACTCTTCATCCATTTTAGGAGTTTTTATAGCTTGAAAACTATCTTCTCCATATTTTTCATAATGCCCAGAAGTAACGTATAATTCTTTTTGGCCAATGTGTGGTGTCATTACCATTTCATAACCCGCTTTCTTTTGAGCTACCTTTAAAAAATCTTCTAATCTACCCCTTAGAGCTGCACCTTTTGGAAGCCATAATGGTAATCCAGCACCAACCCTTTGTGAGAAAGTGAATAATTCTAATTCTCTTCCTAATTTCCTATGATCTCTTTTTTTTGCTTCTTCTAACAACTCCAAATACTCAGTTAGCATTTTTTGCTTTGGAAATGAAATTCCATACAAGCGAGTTAGCTGATTATTTTTCTCATCACCTCGCCAGTATGCTCCAGCAACATTCATGATTTTAATTGCTTTTATTATTCCTGTATTTGGGATGTGTCCACCACGACATAAATCAGTGAAATTGTTGTGGTCACAAAAGGTAATGTCACCATCAGTCAATCCTTCAATTAATTCTACTTTATAAGGGTTATTTTCTTCTTTATATAATGATAATGCATCTGCTTTAGAAACAGATCGCATTTTAAATTCATGTTTACCTCTTGCTAATTCTAAAAACTTTTTTTCAATTTGCTGAAAATCTTTTTCAGAGATTACATCATCACCTAAGTCTAAATCATAATAAAATCCGTTTTCAATAGCTGGCCCAATGGTTAGTTTAGCTTTTGGGTAAAATTCCAAGATTGTTTCCGCCAACACATGAGCAGATGAATGCCAAAATGCTTTTTTTCCTTCATCATCATTAAATGTATGGAGAACTAAAGCTCCGTCTGATGTAAGTGCTGTAGTTGTTTCTATGGTTAATCCATTGTAGCTCGCAGAGATAATATTTCTTGCCAACCCTTCACTAATACTTCTAGCAACATCAAAAGGAGTAGAATTTGATTCAAATTCTTTAATACTTCCATCAGGTAAAGTAACTTTAATCATTATTTGGGTGTCTTATTATAATAAAAGTGCAAAGATATTAGAAAAGTAAGATGAACACAATTAATTAAAACAAAGTTTTAAACTTTAGAATTAAATATTTTTAATTTTAAATACATGATGTTGAATTAGTTACCATTTCTTTATAAATAATCATTAATTTTCTTGTTTAGGTTTTCAAATAAATGGTATCTTTGCGACCCGTTTTGGGGTATAGGTTTTCATCAGATTTATATTTAGAAGTTGTTTGAGGTTTTGGATT
>CAJQMN010000146.1 GCA_905479435.1 uncultured Flavobacteriaceae bacterium
TAACAAAAATAGCACCAGAACCCTGTTGTTTAGAGATTCCAGTGGTTTTAGTTAAGGCGGTGGCTACATTACTTACCCCTTTTTTACTTAACTCTTCTACTCCAATTTTTTGATCTATTGTAACCGCCTTTCTTTGGTCCATTAGCAGAGCACTTTCTTTTTGCTTACTTGTGTTTGCTTTTAGTTTGACCTCTTCAAGAGCAACTCCTTCCGCAGCCTCTAAAGTTCTGTTAATAATTACTGTTTCTCCAGACTTAACTAATACAGGTACTTCTAAGGTTTTGTAGCCTAAAAAATCAAATACTAAAATATAGTCTCCAGAATCAACAGATAATAGGAAGTTTCCATCTAAATCTGTTTCTGTACCAATAATAGTTCCTTTTAGAAAAACACTAGCAAAAGAGAGAGGCTCATTATCCATTTCCTTGTCTAACAATTGACCTTTAATAACGCCTTTGCCTTGTGCAAAAATTAATTGACAAATGAATAGAGTAAAAACAATTAGGAATTTTTTCATTGAATATTCTTTATATATTAATATTGTGCAAAATTCACACTGATTTGTAAAGTAAAGGTTAGGGGGTTATTACTCTTAGGTTATAGCAATGTTAATAGTATGTTATTGAGTTAAATGATTGTTAAGCAACTGATTTTAAGTTTATATTCGTTATTTTTGATATAACCTTATTTATAAAATAATGATGAACAAACGTGATGTTAAAATTCTTTTAGTTGACGACGAACCTGATATATTAGAAATTGTAGGGTACAATTTAAAAAATGAAGGATATCAAGTTTACACAGCAAACAATGGCCTTGAAGCTCTAAAGTCAGCAAAAAAAATCACTCCAAATTTAATTTTACTAGACATTATGATGCCAGAAATGGATGGCATTGAAACTTGTGAAAAAATAAGAGCGATAAAAAGTCTAGAAAATACTTTAATAGCCTTTCTAACAGCCAGAAATGAAGATTACTCTCAAGTTGCTGGTTTTGATGCAGGTGCTGATGATTATATTACTAAACCTATAAAACCAAAAGTTTTAATTAGCAAAGTAAAATCACTTTTAAGAAGGTTAAAAGCTGAAAGTCAAGAGGATTCTTCTGTTAAAATAGGTGATATTACCATTAACAGAGACGAGTATTTGATTTTTAAAGGTGATAAAAAAATATTTTTGCCTAGAAAAGAATTTGAGTTGTTCTCTTTATTAACCTCTAAACCAGGAAAGGTCTTTAAAAGAGAAACTATTTTAGACAGTGTTTGGGGAAATGAAGTGGTAGTTGGTGGAAGGACTATTGATGTTCATATCAGAAAATTGAGAGAAAAAATTGGAGACAATCATTTTAAAACCATAAAAGGAGTGGGTTATAAATTTGTAATTGATATTGAAGATAAATAAGTTGATTTACTTATGAAGCTAAAAAAGACATACTCTTTTTCTCTATTATCATCAGTATACCTTACTATTTCTCTTGTACTGATAGGTGCACTCATTTATTTTCTATTCCCTGAAGACAATAAGTTACTTCGTCTCATTATTTTTTTTCCTACAGTTTTTATTGTTGTTTTTTTAATAATTCAATACAGAACTGAACAATTCATCTATGATCGATTAAAAAAAATATATGATGAAGTTTCTGTTCTCAATGAAGATGAATTAACAAGAGTCTCAGCGACTACAGACATAGATTCTTTATCCAATAGTGTTAAAAATTATGTTCAAGGTAAAAGAATTGAAATTAAAAACTTAACTGATAGAGATTCATTTAGAAAAGACTTTTTAGGAAATGTGTCTCATGAACTAAAGACTCCTTTATTTACTGTACAAGGCTATATTTTAACACTAATAGAAGGGGCGATAAATGATAAATTAATACGAGATAAATATTTAAGTAGAGCTAACAAAGGGGTTGAGAGGTTGGTTGCCATTGTCAAAGATTTAGATATGATTGCAAAATTAGAAACTGAAGGGTTGAAGATGAATTATGAAGTTTTTAATATTATCGATCTCATTCAGAATGTATTTGATTTATTTGAAATGAAAGCTAAAAAAAGAAATATCTCTTTACAGTTCGATAAATTATATGATTATCCAATTTTTGTAAAAGCAGACAAAGAACGTATAGAGCAGGTTTTAATTAATTTAATTGTAAACTCTATCAAGTATGGTAAAACAAATGGAGTAACTACCGTTGGCCTTGAATCTTACACTGAAGATCAATTCATACTTAAAGTAATAGATAATGGTGAAGGAATTAAACAAGAACATATTCCTCGGTTGTTTGAACGGTTTTATAGAGTAGATCAAAGTAGATCTAGAGAACAAGGTGGTTCTGGTCTTGGCCTTTCCATTGTAAAACATATTGTTGAGGCACACAATGAAACTATGCTCATAAATAGTGTTTTTAAGGAAGGTTCAGAATTTTCTTTTACTCTAAAAAAGGCTAAATAATAATGTGTTTTTATTCTACTAAATCAAAGCCGATATCTTTCCTGTAATTCATTTTTTCAAAATGAATACTCCCTATTGTTTTATAGGACTGATTCAATGCTTCTGGCATACTGTCTGCTAAAGATGTTACAGCTATTACTCTTCCTCCGTTGGTTACAATTGAATTGTCATTTATCTTTGTACCCGCATGAAAAACAATAGAATTTTTTATAGTTTCAAGACCTGAAATTAATTTTCCTTTTTCGTATGCTTCAGGGTATCCGCCAGACACTAACATAATAGTGGTTGCAATTTTCTCTGTAACAGAAAATTCTTTTTCATGTAAATTTTGATTCGCAACACCTTCAAATAAATCAAATAGATCAGATTCTATTCTTGGCAAAACAACTTCTGTTTCTGGGTCACCCATTCTTACATTATATTCAACTACTGAGGGGTCTCCATTGTTATTCATTAACCCAATAAAAATAAAGCCTCTATAGTCTATCCCATCTTTTTGTAAGCCTAGGATTGTTGGTTTTACAACTAACTCTTCTACTTTTTTCAAATAAGCTTTATCTGCAAATGGAACCGGAGAGATCGCTCCCATTCCTCCTGTATTTAATCCTTGATCTCCTTCACCTATTCTTTTATAATCTTTGGCTGAAGGTAATATCTTATAGCTTATCCCATCTGTGAGAACAAAAACAGACAATTCTATACCTTTTAAAAATTCTTCAATGACTACAGTAGAGGAAGCATCTCCAAATTTGTGATTGGATACCATTTCCTCTAATTCCGCCTTTGCTTCATCTAATGAATCTAATATTAAGACCCCTTTACCAGCGGCTAAACCATCAGCTTTTAAGACAAAAGGTGGGGTTAATGTTTCCAGAAATAATTTGCCTTCGTGTAAACTTTCTTTTGTAAAGGACTCATATCTTGCAGTTGGAATTCCGTGCTTAATCATGAATTCTTTAGAGAAATCTTTACTCCCTTCAAGCAAGGCTCCATCTTTCTTTGGGCCTATTACTGGAATATTTTTTAATTCATCGTCTGCAAGAAAAAAATCATGAACTCCATTTACTAACGGAGCTTCGGGTCCTACAATAACCATTTGAATGTTATGAGCTATAACCGCATTTTTAACTGCTTCAAAATCTGTAGGATTTACATTGATATTCGTGGCAATTTCTTGAGTTCCTGCATTTCCTGGAGCAACAAAAATTTGGCTTACTTTTTTACTTTGAACAAGTTTGTGAGTAAATGCGTGCTCTCGTCCACCGGAGCCTAAAATAAGTATGTTCATGTTATGTTTAATCTATTGCAAAGATAGTTTACTCTAATTGATTTTACCCGCTGCTAAAACCCCATTTTATAAAATATTTTATGATTGATGAGATATGAATAAAAAATAAACGGAATTCTTTTGAAGATCCTTTTCTGTGTGTGTGAATTATCTCTGTTGCAGGAAAATAAAGTTTTCTTTTTCCAGATAAATCTATTTTTCTACAAATGTCTACATCCTCCATATACATGAAATATCGTTCATCAAAACCCTCTAATCGTAACAAATCTTCTGTTTTGAATAACATAAAGCTGCCTTGCACAAAATCTGGTGAAAAAGATTTTTTGTGATTTTGATTTTTATATTCGCCTCTGATTGTGAATTTTTTAAAAATCCCTAAAAATCTGAAAATTAGCTCAAATAAGCTTGGATATCTTCTGGCTGTATGCAATAACTCATTATTCGAGTTTAAAACTCTTGGAGCTATCATGGAAAAAGACTCGTTACTCTCCATCTTAAGCACTAATTTTTCAAGTATCTCCGGATGAAATCTTACGTCTGGATTTAAAATCAAATGATACTTATTCTCACTCGTGAGTTTGTGTAAAATACTATTATGACCCTTACCAAAACCTACATTTTTATTGGAATAAATATATTCAACAGAATCATTTTGGATTTTATTTTTGAATTCATTTGAGGGAGAATTATCTATTATATAAAGTTTTTTTGAAAGTGGAGAGCCTAAAAAACTATCAATTGCGTTTTCAAGAACTTTGAGATTTTCTTTGTAAATTACTATTGAAGCTGTTATGTGTTTTTCTTCTTGCATTAATATGCGTTTTCTTCACCTTTGAAAACATTAAAAACTGTCATTAAAATAATTTTAATATCTAATAAAAAAGACCAATTTTCAATATAAAAAATATCTAAGCGCACCCTATTTTTAATATCTGACCTCTTTTTTATTTCACCTCGGTAACCACTTACTTGAGCTAAGCCGGTAATTCCTGGTTTAACAGCATGTCTTTTAAAATAATCATCAACATCTTTCTGATATTCTGAAGATAAAGAAGGCAAATGAGGCCTAGGACCAACAACACTCATATCACCTTTTATCACGTTTAAAAATTGAGGTAGTTCATCAATACTTGTTTTTCGTATAAATGAACCTATTCTAGTAACTCTAATGTCATTTTCAACTGCGTGAACTTTATCTGACAGGGTATTTAATTTCATAGATCTAAACTTATAACAAACAAATTTTCTACCATCCAATCCTTCACGTTTTTGTGAAAAAATTAATGGCCCTTTAGATTCAATTTTTACAAGAATCCAAAGTATTGGGACTAACCAAGTTAGAATAAATAAACAAACTATAATAGAGAAGATAATATCAAAAATTCTTTTAACAATATAATTCTCACTGAATTCAAAGGGTAATTTTTTTACGTTTAATACCACCAAAGTATCGTCGTAAAACTCAATATTTTGATTCTTACTGTAGAGTTTATTTGAATCAGGAATTAATTTTAAAATTATATTATTAGAATTCGAAAAAGATCTAATCTTGGCGATAGTAGAGGTATTTAACTCTTTTAAAGAACAATAAATTTCATCGACCGTATTATCCAATATAAATTGAAAACTGTCTTCAATGGTTCCTAATTTATCAGTATTGACTTTGTTTGTAAAATAGCCTAAATATTTATATCCTAAAGTTTTGTTTTGATTGAAAAGTGAAATGATTTTTTTGGATGAATCATCAACACCAATTACAACAACTTTTCTGAAATTTTTCCCAAGATTTCGATACCATTTTAATGAAAAGTAAAAGATGATTTTTAGTGAAAATGTTGTTAGTAATATTGACGTTAATATTAAGAATTGATTATGAACAACAAAACCTTCTTTGTAGATTCCAAAAAAAGTAAAAAATCCAAGAATAAAGATAAAAAAATGTCTAAAGGTTAGACTTAGCAACCTGAGAAACTTTGTAAATCTTAAAACCTTATAATAATCTGTTAAAACTGAAGATAGCGCCCAAAAAGAGAGTATGTAGGTTATAAATATTAAATTGTAAAACTCTTGGTCTGATACAAAATAAAGTATCATAAAGATTGATAAACAATCAATAACTAATTGCAGAGGGGTAATTAAGAATGAATATCTATATTTCACATAAAAAATTTAAAAACAAATATAGTATTTAACTTATAACCTTACCAATTAAACTATTAATGTTAAAAAGCTTTTGAGCTACACTTTTTTGATTGTTTGTGTCAATTTTTTGATCTAAGAGCTCTCTAATAGAGAGATTAATTACTTGTTTATCCCAAGTGGTAATAACTTTTTGAAGGTTATATTTATTGAAAATAAACTCTAATTCGCTATTTTTATCTGTAATAACTAGTGTTTTAGTTCCTGATGCTAATATATTTGGAATTTTGGAGGGTAGTGAACCATTGGAGGTATTTGGTGATTGAGGTACAATTTGAATACTACTTCTAGCATATAATTCCTCTATATCTTCTTTTTTTACCAATGGATAGAATTGTATTCTTTTATTATTATTTATCTTTTTTAATTCCTCAAAAATAGGGCCTTGAGAAAAAAAATAGCAAACGGTATTATCTATATTTTTTGAAATAAAAGTATAGGCATTGAGTAATTCATAGGGGTTTTGTTTTTCCCCCAAAGCACCTGAATAAACAATATTGTATTGATTGTTAGGTAAAATATTTTTGAGATTATTAGAGATCGGTAAATCTTTAATTGTTATAAATGGATATTGGACCTCACATTTTTCTTTTTTTATCTTATAGATTTTTACGGCTTCATTTTTCATTTCATCGGATAGAAAAATTAATTTATCACAATTTTTAAAGCAAAATTTTTCTACCTTTCTAATAAAAAAACTTATTAAATTACCCAAAAACCCTTTTTTGTGTAATGAATAAATAATTTGCAAATCATGAATAATTCCTATTTTTTTAATTCCTTTTTTGATAAAAAAAGATGAAAAGTAAAAGGCAAGGCTGGGAGGAAAAATAGGGATAATAATATCTATTTTACTTTGATGTTTTTTGATGTTTTTAAAAATAAAATAAGCATACCATAATTCAAGGACTAACCTCCTTAAAGTGGCTTTCTTAGAATACTTAATTTTTTTACCTCCTCTAATAATATTTATACCATCCAAAGTATCAGATGAAAATTTTGTTTTCCATTCTGGATAAAAAGGATGAGAACATAAAACAGTAACTTGATGACCCTCTTCTTGAAGTTTTAAAGCAAAGTCTGTATTAAATTTACCTGTTGATATTGGTTCAGGGTAAAAAAAAGGAGATATGAGTAAAATCTTTTTTTGTTTATTCACGAATTCTCTCTCTTATAATTTTTGCTGGGGTACCAACACATATTTTGTTTGAAGGGATATTTGTAAAAACTGAACTTCTTATACCAACTAAAGAACCCTCATGTATTGTAACGCCTGGAGCAATAAAAACATCGGTAGCAATCCATACTTGATCATGAATTTTAATAGGTTTTTGATAAATCGCAAAATCTGCTTGGCTATAATCATGAGAACCAGTGCATAAATATGATCTTTGTGATATAACAACATGGTTTCCAATGTCTATTTTCCCTAAAGTATATAGATCTACATCATCACCTATCCAGCTGTAATTACCAATACTTAATTTCCATGGGTATGTTATTTTTACTGAGGGTCTAATGATTACTTTTTTTCCAATTTTAGCCCCGAATAAACGCAATAAAAAGTTTCTCCATCCATACAAAAATTGAGGAGACGTTCTGAATAAAATCGATTGAACCAACCACCATAATTGAACTATAAAAGCATTTTTTCCTCTAAAATTTTTAGGAAGTTTAAATGTTTTTAAATCTTGAATCAACATTAATTAATGATTTTTATAAAATTTTCTTTAAAAGAATTGACTGTAAAATTCTCTAAAAAATACCCTTTATTATAAGTTGCTATTTTTTTTATTTCACTTTTATTTTGTGCAATATAAGTTAATATATCTTGAATACTTTTGATATTGTTTTTTTGAACTAGGAATCCATTAACTTTATCTTTAAAAAAGTCTAGAATACCTGCATGATTTGTGGTTACTACTACGTTTTTTGTTGCCATAGCCTCTAATATAGAAATTGGCTGTCCTTCCATTTTATAAAAAGTTGGAAGTACAAATACATTCCCCCATGCTAAAAGATTTTTTTTAGCCTCTCCATAAACAACACCTAAATAATCGGTATGTTCTAATTCATTAATTAATTTAAGAATTTCATTAGAAAACTTCTCATCTATATTTCCTGCTATTTTAGCCTTGTATTTTATATTACTTCCCTCTAAATTTTTTAATGCTTTTAATAAACAAATAATCCCCTTTTCTTTCATTAAATTACTCAGATAAAAAATTCTTAATTCATCATCAACTAAAATTTTTTCTTCTTTGTATAAGTAGTCTTGAGCAAAGTTTGGTAAACAAAAAATCTTACTTTCATCAATAAAGGGGGTGAGATTGTCTTTTAATGAATTAGATAAGACTATTCCTTTGCTAAATCTAGAAACTAAACAATAAAATATGTTTTTTTTAACCCCATTTAAGGATTTATATTCTTCACCTAAATGGTTACCGTGAACATGTATTATAAGTTCTTTTCTAAAGACAGAACCTAAAATGATGAAAAAACCATACTTTAAAATTCCATAAAATGTTTGTCCTGGAGTTATATATATAATTCTGTTATTGAATATTTTAATCAAATTAAAACTTTGGAGTAAATAGAAAAAAAACTTTTTAATTGTAAATACCCCTAATTGTTCATCAAATTTTGAATAAGAAGTATTAATTAAATCAACTTTGAAATTAGAATCTTCACTCAAAATATCTTTTACTACTTGATTTGCAAGAGAAACCCCAGAAACAGGATCTGGGAAGGGGCCTATCAATAAAATTGATTTTTTTTCTTTCAAACCTCCACGTATTAATTTTGATTATAAACTTCAATAAAAGGGAAACACATAGCTTCAATGGAGTAATTTGTTTTGCAATCTTTTACAATACTTTTTCTTTTTTTAATCCATTTATCTTTAGATTCATACATATGACAAATCTTTTCACTAAGGCTCTCAATATTATCTGTTTGAAAATAAATTGCATTTTTTCCTTCTTTAACAGCTTCAATTTCAGGAGAATGATTTTCGTATTTAGACACAATCATAGGAACTCCAAATCCAAAACTTTGTGTAACAGATAATCCAATATATCCGGGTGATACACTAAAAAGGGAGGAAAAATATAATTTTTTTAAGGTTTCATAATTATCTTCATGGCCAAATACCTCAACACTAGAAAGTAAATTATTTTGTTTTATGTATTGTAAAATTTTTTCCTTTTCAGGCCCATCACCAACCATAAATAACTTTATGTTTTTAGGTAACTTATCATAAATTTTATGAAATCCTTTAATAAATAAAAGTGGCTTTTTACTTTCAGTTAACCTACCAACATAAATCATATTATTAATCGATGAATCTGAATAATTAGTTTTCATTTCATCTACACGGTATAAAGAGTTACTTGCAAAATATATATTTTTACTTGACATTCTCTCCTTTAACTCTTTTTGCTGAGTTTTGGTATATACAATAATAATATTACCCAATAATCTCATAAGATGTCTAATCTTATCAGAATAAGAATTTTTACCAGATCTTGGCCATGCATGACCCCACAATACTGTTTTTCTATTCAGAATTTTTCTTATTACTAAAATAATCCAATTAGATATTATTCTTGGATTCATTTCTAAAACTAATGTGTTTTTACGGAAAATAATTGACCACATCCCAAATTGAAATAAGAACATCCTGTTAAGAAAAAAAAAGTTTGTTACTTTTTTTCTTTTGGGATAAGATAAATCACTAGTTACAGATTTTTCAAAGTAATAATTACCACTATATAAATCAAAATCATCTTTTAAGATACTACTTAAGTAATCAAAAAATTTATTCCTGTAACTTGGAGATACTGTTTGTAAAATAATGAACCTACTCATACGATAAAAGAGTCTTATTTTTATTAAAATTAATCCATAAAAAATAATTGATGATAAAGCAAAAGAAAATTACTCCAGACTGTCTACTTAAAACATTTTCGAATAAAAACGTAAAACTATATAGGACTAAAATTGAAAACATAACTTCATCCTTAAATTCTATTGATTTTTTAAAATAATAAAACAATATCCCAATGAAAATTACAAATCCAATTATCCCGCTAGACAACCATATAAATAAATATTGATTGTGAGTATTATACATTTTCTTCGAAAAATTTGCATTTTCATCTTGATAACATAAATCCATTTTCTCTTGAACATCTCCAATACCATAACCAAAAATAGGGCTATTTAATAAAGATTTTAACCCACATTTGTATGTTATAAATCGAATACTTGTAGAATTATTCTTATCTAACTTCTTGTATGAATTTAAATCTAAAATTTCTTTAAAACGATTATTTTCAGAGGGAATCAAGATAAAAAAAGTAGTTAAAATTAATGCCAAAGAAAAAAAATGAATTTTTGTAAAGCTTTTTTGTTTAATTAGTTTTATAATAAATACCATTAAAAGACTCAAAATAACACCTTTACTCATTAACATAAGCAACAGTGTTATTAAATAACATTGCGCAAAAACTATTGAACTATTTTTAAAAGATATTTTTTTCTCTTTATCAAAAAAAGAAAACCCGAAAATTATGGCTATTGAGATAAATATCGATACATAAATGGGATGCTCACCAATGAGTTTATTGTCAAAAATTGCAATTCTATAAAAATTTGAATCTTTAGTTACATATTTTGAGTTTTCATAAATTTCAAATAAATAAAAGGAAAATGAGGTAAAGATTAAACAACTTACATAATAGGATTTTAAAAAAAATAACTTAATCCTATTAAGATCAACAAAAGATTTCCCAAGTAAAAGGTAAAATATAATTGGAAAAGCTAATAAGCTTAATGTAGTCTCCATTTTTTTTAAACCCCTAGCTGTATCCTCTGAAAACAAAACACTCAAAAACAAAATAAAATATATGGAACTAACTATAAAAAATGTTTTTTTGAATATAATTTTCTTTGGTGTAAGTATTCGGTAAATCAATGAACATAAAGCTAATAAAAAAACACTTATACTTTCAAATTTATGCGGAATTAACGGGTAAACTCCAAATAATGAAACACCTAATAAGATAAGATTGGTATATATGGTTTTTTGAGCTTTGATCATTTAATAATATTTCCTTTTAGCTTTAAACTGTCTTTATTCTTATTGAAATAATATCCAGAAAATAATCCTAATGAAAGATAGAGTCCTTTATGCATCCACAAAGTAAAGCTAACCATAGTCTCTATAAAAAAGTAAACAATTAATATAAATAGAAGTGAAAAAATGAAATTCTTATGTTTTGTTTTGTTTGAAATTTCAAAAATTATATATAGCATAAAAAGAAAATAGATATTAATGAGTACACCTAAAATACCATATTGAGCTATATTTTCTAAGAAAAAATTGTGAGGATATGGCAAGTAACCATAAACGTCATATGCTCCCGGACCTGACCCTGTTAAAGGAAACCTCATAAATATCTCAAAACTTTCACCATAAGATAACAACCTATGATTAATAGAATCATCTCCTAAAGACCTAAATAACCTTTCAAATAAACTTTCATATCCAATAGTTGAAACTACATAAAAAATTAAAGGAATAATGACTAAAAATAGCAACATCAATAATTTTTTGCTAATCTTAAAACCTTTGAGATATAAAATTATAATTAGGGATATTAGTATGCTTAACAAGATCCCTTTTGTGTTTGAAGCAAATAATACCATTAATAAAAAAACTAATAAAATCCCCCTTGACACTATACTGCCAATATGAATTGGTAATATATTTTTATCTATAATTAATGATGAAATAATAACTAAAACAGCAAAACCAATTAGTTGACTAAAAGGGATTGGATGAACACCAGGTATTGTTAATCTATCTACAAAACCATCACTAAAGGATAAAAGAATAAGACTAATTACACCGAGGCATAAACCTAAAATTAAAGTAACCTTTAAAAAATCTATTATTAATTTATCAGGGTCATCAGCATTTAATATAATAATCTTACTAATAAAGTAGTATGATGAGGCTAAAAGAATAAATCTACCTGTGTAAGCTACAGAGGCAGTTATGTTTGCACTAAAAATTGAACTATAAAAAAGGGTAAAGATTACAAGGACAAAGAAGACATCAATAAAACTCAACCTGAATTTTAAATTTTTGTTTTTACTATATAATTTTATTAGTATCAATACAAACCCTAATAAAGGTATAACAGCACCTAAAAAAATATCAGATTCATTAATACACCTAAAACAAAGATTACTAAAATCCAAAGAAACAATTGCTCTAATAAGATTGATCTGCATTAATACAGCTAAACCAGCAATAGGCCGCCACCAACAGACATAAAGTATTAGTAAACCTATAAAAAGAGATAATATCATTTCAGTTTTTGATTATATATAAATTTTAGTTTTTCTTAGTGTATAAATTAATCATTTTACTACGAATTCACTAACTTTTTTTCTATAGAAATAAAATGCTACAATTAATATAAATAACTCTGAAACAGTAGCTGATATTGCAACTCCATAAATTGAATAATATTGTACTAGTGTTAACACCAAAATAATGTTAAAAACTCCACCTAAAGATAAAATCTTAAGACGTTGATTAAATGCTTTAATTGCAGGGAAAAATAAACTTACATACAACATGTTTAAAGAGGATAAGAATCCAATAAGTCCTAAAATTTGAAAAATCATATAATAGCTCGTTATTAATTCATCGTTATATATTAGTCTTAAAATATCTGCAGCGAATAAAAAAATTATGAAAGAAATTATCGCTCCAAACCCACCCATATAATATTTCATTTTATTAATGATGTTAACAATCGTATTATTGTCTTTTACAACAATACTTGGGAATAGTGCTTGGTATAATGGAATATAAATACTTTTAGTTGCTACTACTAACTTTTCCATACTTGAATAAACTCCCGCCATAGTATCTGAAATAAAAAAACCAACTATTAAGGTGTTTATTTTGGTATAGAGACTCACCGCCAAATTTGATAAAAATAAACTAAAGCTTTCTTTTGCAATACTGAGGGTCTCCTTAAAAATAGGCCTCGTAAAACTAACGTATTTTAAACAGAAAATAAAGCCTAAAAAACCTGATAAAATAAAGCCTAAACCGTTTAAAATAGGAACAAAATAATAATCCTCTTGATTCTTAATTAGTAAGAACACTGAAAAAGTAAAAATTATTTTAGCCAAGACATTAATAATTGTTATCATTTTCATCTCTTCAATACCTCGGAAAAAAAAAGCTGGAAATATTGCCTGACCAAAGACCATTCCAAAACTAAAAAAATACACCAGATATTCTTGGGAAAATTTGTCTATAATAAGGATGAAAAAAAGCAGAACTATAAAGGCTATTATAACTAAAAACATTTTTAAAAAAAAAACATCAAAAAAATATTGAGAAACCTTCTTTTTGTCATCTTTAATTAAAGCTACTTGTCTGGTAGCACTCATATCAAGGCCAAATTCGGTGACAATGGTCAAAAGTATAGCGAAAGAATGAGCTACCATCACAATTCCAAATTTATTGACCCCTAATGTTCTAACTAAATAAGGTAATGTTATTAGGGGTAAAATAAAATTTGCCCCTTGTATCATCAACAAATAAAGATAATTTTTAAATACTGTACCCTTAATTTTATCTTTCAAGTTACTTAATAACATCAGTTAATTTTTCAGGCTTTTATTTGGAATTAAGAAAAAAATACAGAATCGAATTTTTTATTCAACTATTTACTTTTTGTAATTCTCCAAATACTTATTTAGATCAAGAAGTAGAATAAAAAACAAGGTCAATAAAAATGCTAAAGCCGCCATAATAAAAATTAAATTTTTGGTAATCCCTTTTATTTCTGACCCTACAGATTTAAAATTAGAAATGATATTAATAACATCAGATTTAGTAGCAATATCTTGATAAGTTTGACTCAAATCATAAATAATTTTTCTATCAATCTCAAATAAGTCATTTTCTTTAGTTGCGTTTCTTTTACTTCCTAAATCTATATTTGTTCCATTTGAGTTATTTTTAGCTCCTTCTATAATTGCTCTCATATATACATTACGTAAAGAATCAACCTCTATAAAATTGGCCTTCAAAATAGAATCTTTAGTATTGAGATTTTCTTTAGTTAGGTTTTTAATTTTATTAAAAAAAGTATTTTTTTCAATAGAATTAATGATTGTATTTTCTAATTCATTAAAAATATCACTAACTGTAGCTTTAACTTCTATATTGTGCACTAAATAATCATAGTCAGTAAAACTTTCTTCAAAATTATCAAAATCATAACTTTTTACTGTTAACGTATCTACATCTAATATAAATTTATCGTACGCATTAATAATATCGTTTGAATTAATTAACGGGGTAATTTCAAACTTTCTTAAAGATGCGGCTCTTGAAGAATCAATCTTAAAAATGGATGCTAGATGTTTTGTGTTTTGTTGCTTTACTAAATCATTATAATAATTAATGTTTTCGTAAAGTAGTTGAGTACTCTCAAAATTAGGCTTTACAATTAAATTTGAGCTAAACTTAATTTCTTTGTTATTTTCTAAAAAGAATCCAATTATTCCACCTATTAAAACTGCTATAGTAAACTTTATAAAGTGTAATTTGAAGAAAATTAAAATTAAAATTAATTTGTGAAATATCCCCTTAAATATACTTCCAATAAAATTAAAAAAATTTTTAAATCCATTACCGATAACAGTAAATAAAGATCCTAAATCTACCTCTTCTTCGTTTTTATTTTTAGCTGTTGACATATTATTTCTTTGATTAGTTTTTGTATTGTAAAATTTGTTCTAATATTTTTTTTGTGATTGCATAGGTTGGAATTACACCAGACATCCCTAATCCACCCGAAGCTAAAGTTGCGCCTGTCTCTAAAGGATTATCAGAAGCATAATACGCATAACGTACTTTTACATCTTCAGATATATTTCCTCGTATCTTAGAGGCTGCCTGAATCGCTTTTTGATAATGCGCTCCTTCCATTTCAAGACCAATTACATTCCAAGTTGAATCATGGAAAAATTTTAGTAGGTCTTTATTTTGAAGAGAGGTCCCTAATACCGTTACCATAGCACCATCAAAAGAAGCTACTCCAAAACCTTCTAAGTCTTTCTTGGTCAATTCATTTGTAAATGGATAATTATCTGCTGTGCCCTCAAAAATATGTGCAGAAGGAATCATGATATCACCTTTTCCTCCCTCTAAAATTCCAGCTTTACCCATAATTGATATAGATTCAACATTTAAATGAATTGAACTTTTATTTTCTTTATAAGGCTTTAATAATTCGTCCATGGTTTCGTAGGCTTGCTCACCGAAAGCATAATCCATTACAATAATTACTGGGTATTCACCTTCAATATTTTCTTTTTTAAATTGTGGTTTGTCAATACCTACCTTTTTAGTGTCTATCACCTGAACATTAATGTTGGTTCCTGAGGTATCTTTTATGTAAATCAACCCATTTTTAGACGCGTATTCTTTTACTTTTTTCTGTAGCGGTTTACTATCACTATTACTCAGTAACTCATACAATTCAAACCCTTCTTTACCCTTTGTTATTGATGATAACGCATTAGTTGCATAAATAGTATTTAACACGCTATGCATATTTGCACTAATAATATGTATTGGTCTTTCTATAAGCTGATGATCTTTTAATACTTTCTTTATATTATTGGCCCAAATCTCTCCATAGATGTGATGCCCAATTTCTTCTCTTAAAACAGAACTGAAGTTAATTGCTCTTTTTTGCAGATGACAACTTTCAGTAATGGCAAGTTTACCCAACCAATATATAATTTGAAAAAAACGATCTGGGTTTTCTGGGGAATAAAAAGTTTTATAGGTATCGGCAACTTCATCATATGTTCTGCCTAAGACACTTGCTAAATGAACTTTTGCAACTTCTCTCTCTTCTTCAGAAATTTTTTTGTGATGAAGAACGACCTCTTCTAAATTTTTCCATTCACGGGTAACATCTCCTTTTGCGTTTAACAAAACACGGTCTTTTATTTTATGAGATTCAATGAATAAAAAAGTAAGGTGCGTTAAAATATCATAGATTTCTGATCGACCCCTAGTAATCTCAATATTCATTTGGTCTTTGTCAATTCTATAACAATTTCTTCTTCTTTTAGGAGGAATAATTACCTTAAAATGAGATTTATTATATCGCTCATCAGCAGTAAGGTTTATAAACTGACACTCCTCAATTCCTTCCGGTAAGCGCTCTATCACATAGATTAACCCATTTAACTCTACTCGTTCTTCTGCTATAGACCCATAAATTTCGGGTCTAAGAAGTAAAAGTGATTTCCTTAAGGTTTCCCCCGAAATACCCATGGGTTTATAAAAACCTCTGCTAAATAAATGTCGCATAGATATGTACAAACGCTCAATTGCATTTGTTGATTCTTGTGCTCTTGTTCTTTCTTTGTGGTTGGTTTGCAACATCGTATTTTTAGGGTGTAAAGATAAGTAATTCGGCTAGAATTAGGCTCCATTAAGGATTTTGGTATAATGGTTTTTATTTTTAAGTATTTTTAGTGCTTCAAGAAGTACTTTATCTTTTTTTAATTTATTCTCGTAAGTTCCTTTTTTATAAAAATATCTAATTAAAATATTTTCCATAATAAGAGCTGATATAAAATCTTGATCTTTTGAAATATTTTCAATTTTTGCTTGAAGTAATTTCTTTTTTATTTCTTGATATTCAGAAGAAATTAATTTTGGTTTTGAAACTGATTTGAATGCATCTAAAAAAAGACGCTCTTGAGAGGTTTTAAAAGTAGTATCAGAGGTTTTAATATAATTCAAAAAGCTTTTAAAGTTTGATGAAGAAAAAGAAAAATTATCAATTGAACTTATTGTTGGGTTCTTGTAATAGAAATCCGTGGTGAAATTAAAAATTGCTCTTGACTTTAGTAACGCTTTGGTAAATTCATTTCTTTTTGAAAAGCCTACGACTACATCAGGAGTAATTCCTCCTCCATCAAATACAACCCTTCCATTTTTAGTTTTAAAAGCAGTAACTGTTCCATCTGAAAATTTCGGAACCTCTCCTTTATTATCTCTATTAGCATAATCTAATTCTTGGATACACCTCCCACTTGGAGTGTAGTATTTTGATATGGTGAGTTTGAGTTGTGTTCCATAAGATAGATTTCTGTAGCGCTGAACTAATCCCTTTCCAAAAGAGCGCTCTCCTACAATAATCGCTCTATCATAATCTTGAAGTGCCCCCGCAACTATTTCAGAAGCTGAAGCTGAATTTCTGTTAACTAAAATAGTAAGAGGAATGTCTAAATCTAAAGCAACTTTTGATGCGTTGTAAGTAGTACTCCATTTTCTAACTTTAGCTTTAGTTGATGTAATTTTACTCCCTTTTGGTAAGAAAAAATTTGAGATTTTTATCGCCTCTCCTAGAGAGCCTCCAGGATTATTTCTTAAATCAAATATTAACGTAGTCATCCCTCTCTTCTTTAAATCTAAAAAAGCCTTTTTAACCTCGGATGAAGCTTTTTGATTAAATCTGGTTAACACTATATATCCTGTTTCTTGGTCAATTAAATCATAAAAGGGTACGGGGTTTATCTCAATTTTTTCGGTAACAATTGTTTTATCTATGACTTTACCTTGTCTAAGAATAGAGATGTCTAAAGAGGTGTTTGGCGCCCCTTTTAATTGCTGTGAAAGTTGATCCCTATCCATATTTTTTAGATATTGATTCCCTACTTTTATAATAATATCTCCAGCTTTTAACCCTTTTTTGTCAGCTTCATAGCCTTTATAAACCTCATTTAATGTAATTCCCTTTTTATCATAAAAAACTGATGCGCCAATTCCTGAATACTCTCCCTCTCTTCTAATTCTTGCTTCTTCAACTTCTTGTTCATCAAAATAATTTGTGTACGGGTCTAATTCTTTTAAAGTATTTTTAATTGCTTTATTTGTAAATTCAGCAGGGTTAATTTCATCTACATAATATAAATTCAATTCCTTGAATAATGTTGTGTAAATCTCCAATTGTTTTGCAACCTCAAAAAAATTTGATTTGAATGAAAAAGAAAGAAAAATAGCACCAATAGCTAGTGTGAATAGAAAGTGTTTTTTTATTGAGAAGTTATTCATTTTCTTTTCTTGTTTGTGTTTTCATAAATAATTTTAAAAGTTCTCGGATTTTTTTTTGAACTTCGGAGAATGCTGGTTCTTTATTACCAAGAAAAGTAATCATAAATGCACAATTATAATTTGATGTTTTAAATACATTTTTTTTCTCTAACCGATACGCTTCCTTAATCAATCTTTTAATCCGGTTTCTGTCTACTGCTTTTTTAAAATTTCTTTTTGGAACTGAAAAAGAAGACTGTAAAGATGTTTTTTCTGTAGCAATATAAACTAACCTGAAAGGAAAAACTTTAATAGAAGTACCCTCCTCAAAAAGTCTCCCAATGAGTTTTTGACTTTTTAATCTTTCTTTTTTACCTAACGTATTGTTCATCCTTACAAACTTACATAAAAGGGAGTATAGAAAGTAGTATATAAGACATTATTTACAAATGAGAGAAAGTACTTATTTACAGTATAATTCTTTGCATTGGACGGGTTAAACAAGTAGGTCCGCCACCCCCTTTTACACTAATCTCATTTCCCTTATAACTAAACACTTGACATCCTGCATTCTCAAGTAATTTTTTTGTGATTGGATTTCCATCAACCATTAAACAATCTCTGGGAGCTAATGCTAGCACATTACAACCCATAGATTCAAATTCTTCATCTGGAACCTCTATCAATTGAAAACCCCTATGTAGCAATTCATTTCTAAATTTAACAGGCATTAAAGGAGAATAAACTACAGCTAAATTTTTATCAACTGGACTGAGTATAGACATCAAGTGAAAAACATCTTCTTTACCTTTATAATGTGGCAGCTCAACTACAATTACCTCGATCCCTTTAGGGTGCAATAAAGATTTTAACTGACGAATCCCTTCTTCATTTGTTCTATAGGTATGACCAACTGCTAATGTGTTTTGATCTAACCACGCTACATCACCTCCTTCTAAGGTTCCGGGGTGCGTAATATCTCCCAGTATATCTATATTGTTTTTTTGATAAGCCTCTAATTGTGCTTTAGGCTCATGAACTCTTCCCTTCTTCCCCATATTACACATAATCATTCCAAAATCTGTAGCAATTGAAGCATCTCTACAATAGATGGAGTCTATCCATGTTTTCTCATTCTTGGGGAAAAAAGATAATTCTATATTTTTATTGGCGAGAAATAATTGAAATGTATCATATTCTTTTAAGGATTTTTCAAAACTAGGTTTTGAGAGAAACTGTAATTCTTCCCATTGTTCTGAAAGCTGCTTTTCTGAGTAAAATGAATTTTCTGCAGATTTTAAATACAGCGTTTTTAATTTCAAATATTCTGAATGATGCGTTTTATTCATTTTGCTTTAGATTTATTCCATTGCATTAAAACATAAAATGGAATTCCAAGCAATAATAATAAAAATCCATAAAAAACAACTTCTGCTGTTGAACCGTATATAGCCCATAAAGAATATAAAAATCCTAAAAGACCTAAAATAACTGTTTTCAGAATACTACTGCTGGGTTCTTTATTTTTTTGGAGAACAATAATGGTATAGGCTGCAGAAACAAATAAATAAGGGACCAAACAGGCTAATACAGTTAAATTTACCATAAAAGTAAATTGGCTAACCAGGCTGTCTGAAAAATTCATCAACATAACTACAGAACTTAATAAACTTCCAATAATGAGACCTAAAATAGGAGCCCCTTTTTTGTTGTTTTTTTTAAAAAATTTTGGAAAAATATTATCTTTTGCTGCTGCCATGGGAATTTGTGCTAAAATTAAAATCCAACCATTAAGTGCTCCCATTCCAGAAATTGCAGCTCCCATAGCGATAAAATACCCTGCATATTTACCCCCAATAACTTCTCCTGCCTCAGCAAATGGGGCTGGAGAATTTTGTAAAGTTTCTGTGGGTAAAATTCCAAATAAAACAATGGTTCCTAAGATATAGATACAAGTACTAATAATTGTACCAAGCATGGTTGCTTTAGGAACTGTTTTTGATGAATTTTTTATATTTTCAGCAGGGATGCTAGCCGATTCTAAACCTAAAAAAGCATATAATGTTAATGCGGCCACTAATGAAAATGTGGTAAAGTCTGATTCACCTGTCAAATTAAATTTTGGAAAATTATCAAGACTAAAAAAAAATAGACCAAAAATGATAACAAATAATAATGGAAGTATTTTTAAAACTGTTGTAATGACTTGAATTTTACCTGAAAATCGTACCCCGTTAGAATTAATCCAAGTAAAAAACCAAATCATTGATAAACCAACACTAACCGCTAAAAATGAATTTGTTTCTAAAATTGGAAAAAAAAAACTTAATGCTCCAATAATCGCAATAGCAATGGCAGCATTACTAATCCATGTAGAAATCCAATATCCCCATGCAACTAAGAAACCAATGAAATCTCCAAACCCTTCTTTTGAATACGCATAAGGCCCTCCGCTTTTATTTACAATAATCTTACTCAAATTACTAAATATTTTTGCCAAGATTATAGCTCCCGATGCAGTAAAAACCCATCCTAATAAACTAATGCTCCCATAAGTTGATAATGAAGCTGGAAGTATAAATATCCCTGCGCCTATCATATTTCCAACAACCAAAGACGTTGTGGTTATCAAACCAATTTTTTTGTTACTAGAACTCATTTAATTTATGTAATTTTAGAATCAAACTCTTGAAAGATACAATTTAAATTAACAACCAAAATGAAATTTAAAATCAATTCAGATATCACAAAAGCAGAAACCCTCCCTGCTACTTTTTATAAAGATCCTGTTGTTTTTGAAAGAATTAAAGAAAAAGTTTTTTTAAAATCTTGGCAATGGGTAGGTGATGAAAGTTTAGTTGATAAGCCACAATCAGTACATCCCTTCATTATATTAGATGGTTTTTTAACAGAACCCCTACTATTAACTAAAGATAAAGACGGCCACATTAATTGTCTCACAAATGTGTGCACACACAGAGGAAATTTACTTGCATTAACATCTAAACTTACAAAAAAAATTACTTGCTCTTATCATGGAAGACGATTTAACTTACAGGGTAAGTTTGAATTTATGCCTGAATTTACTGATGCTGAAAATTTCCCAAGACCTTGTGATCATCTACATAAGTTCCCTTTAAAAAAATGGGGACATCTTTTATTTGCAGGACTCAATCCAAGTTTTGATTTTCAAGAGGTAATTAATATTATGAATGAAAGAATAGGTTTTTTACCTATTGATGAATTTAAACTCGAAAAAACATTACAAAAAGACTTCCTAATTGACGCGAATTGGGCATTGTACTGCGACAACTATTTAGAAGGGTTTCATGTACCTTTTGTTCACGAGAGTCTTAACGAAGTTTTAGATTATAGTAGTTATGAAACAATTATTTATGAGCATTGTAATTTACAAATTGGCTATTCAGATGAAGCTACAGAAATCTTTGAATTTCCTCAAAATCATATAGATTTTGGAAAAAAAGTAGCTGCCTATTATTTTTGGGTTTTCCCAAATATAATGTTTAACTTTTATCCTTGGGGATTGTCTATTAACATTGTAAAGCCTTTAGAGATAAGTAAAACAAAAGTTTCTTTTATGAGCTATGTTTTAGATCCTACTAAACTAAATAAAGGTGCGGGAAGTAATCTTGAAAAAGTAGAAAAAGAAGATGAAATTGTGGTAGAAAATGTACAAAAAGGGGTGCGCTCTTCATTTTATAAAGCTGGACGATTTTCACCGAATCGAGAAAAGGGAGTTCATCACTTTCATGTATTGCTATCAAAATTTTTAACCCAATAAAAAAATATTTAAAACTGGTCTAAATTGACATCTATTCTTTAAATTTGATGTCTGTAAACAAATCAAAAAACATGAAATCAGATTTATTTCAAGCCCCTGATTACTATCAAATAGATGACCTACTAACTGAAGAGCACAAGTTAGTTAGAGAAGCCGCCAGAGATTGGGTAAAAAGAGATGTATCACCTATAATTGAGGAATATGCTCAAAATGCTAAATTCCCAAAGCAAATTATTAAAGGCTTGGCAGATATAGGTGCATTTGGGCCCTACATCCCAGAAGAATATGGAGGTGCAGGCTTAGATCAAATTTCTTATGGTTTGATTATGCAAGAAATAGAAAGAGGTGACTCAGGTGTAAGATCTACAGCATCTGTTCAATCCTCTTTAGTGATGTATCCCATATGGAAATATGGAAATGAAGCACAGCGAAACAAATATTTACCAAAATTAGCTTCCGGAGAATGGATGGGTTGTTTTGGATTAACTGAGCCCGATCATGGATCTAACCCTGGAGGAATGACAACTAATTTCAAAGATATGGGAGATCATTATCTTTTAAACGGTGCAAAAATGTGGATTTCTAATGCACCTCTTGCACAAGTTGCTGTTGTATGGGCTAAAAATGAAGAAGGAAGAATACATGGTCTAATTGTTGAACGAGATATGGAAGGGTTTTCTACTCCAGAAACTCACAACAAATGGTCTTTAAGAGCCTCCTCTACTGGTGAGTTAATCTTTGACAATGTAAAAGTTCCAAAAGAAAATTTATTACCAAATAAGTCTGGCTTGGGAGCACCTTTAGGCTGTCTAGATTCTGCACGCTATGGAATAGCATGGGGAGCCATAGGAGCTGCTATGGACTGTTATGATACTGCTTTGCGTTACAGTAAAGAACGTATTCAATTTGGTAAACCTATTGGTCAATTTCAATTGCAACAAAAAAAATTAGCTGAAATGATTACCGAAATTACGAAGGCACAATTATTAACTTGGCGCTTGGGCGTTTTACGCAATGAAGGAAAAGCTACTACTGCACAAATTTCTATGGCAAAAAGAAATAATGTAGACATGGCAATCAACATTGCTAGAGAAGCAAGACAAATATTAGGAGGTATGGGAATTAGTGGTGAATATTCTATTATGCGTCACTCCATGAATTTAGAAAGTGTAATTACCTATGAGGGTACTCATGACATTCATTTGTTAATTACAGGATTGGATATTACTGGCTTAAATGCTTTTAAATAGAAGACTAAAACTCTTCCACATTAAAATTTTGAGAAATTAAGAAGCTTCTCTCAAAAAAATATTCGGGCATCGCTTGCAGTTGATGCCCTTTTTTTTATATTTAAAACAGCATTTGTTTTTAGGTTTAATACAGTTTAATGAACAGCTATTATAACAATCAGTTGATGTGTTTGAAATTTTTATTGTCGGATTTTCTAAACTGTAAAATACAATCATTTTAAAATATACTAGCATACAAAAATAAGTATTTATTTAGAATAAATAAAAATAATTTAAAGCATCTTTAACCTAAAAAAAGTTTTTTGAATTTAGACCTTAACAACACTCAAATATTAGTGTTCAATTCTGTAGCTGATATTCCTACTATTGTATGGAAAGAACTAAATTGTGCTCATAACTTGTATTTTTCATCAAACTATTTAGAAGCTTTAGAAAAACACAATTCTCATTTATCCTTTTATTACATTGTATTAAAAAATGAAAATGAAAAAGCTATTGCATTAGCCAATGTTCAAATCATTAACTTTCAATTAGAAGGAATAGAAAAAGACACCTCAAGTATATTTAAAAAGATTACTTCAATTGGAAGAAGATTAACTATTATTCCAAAAGAAAAGCCACTAAAAATAATTAACTGTGGAAACACATTTGTAAGTGGTGAACATGGTATTTTTATTAAGAAAGGTGAAAATAAGCGGCTTATTTTAAGAAAAATATCTAAAGGTATTCTTCATCATACAGAAAATAGTAATCAAAAAAATCCAATCGATATATTTATGATGAAAGATTTTAGGACTGAATCTTTACCCATAACCAAAGAGCTGATTAGTATGGGTTATTATTCTTTCAATATTGAACCAAATCTGATTTTAAAAATTAATCCTAAATGGCTAAATTTTGAGGACTACTTAACCGCACTAAAAACAAAATTTAGAGTAAAGGCTAAAAAAGCTATGAAACTTAGTAACGATTTGGTTACAAAAGAAATTTCTGTTTTAAATTTTGATGAACATCTGCTTAAAATGACTGAATTGTATAAAAAAGTTGTAACAAAAGCGGCATTTAATCTAGGGGAATTTAATTTACAAACCTATAAGAGTCTTAAAGCTAAATTAGGGCATTCATACATCCTAAAATCATATTGGATTGATGATAAAATGGTGGGGTTTATGTCTGGAATGATCAATAAAAATCATTTGGATGCTCATTTTGTTGGAATAGATTATGAACTCAATAAACAATACGCAATATATCAAAGGATGCTCTATGACTATATCAAGACTGCCATAGATAATAAAATTGAAGTGTTAAACTTTGGAAGAACAGCCAGTGAAATTAAAAGCTCTGTTGGAGCAGAACCCCAAGACTTAACAGTATATATTCGTCATAAAAAATCCATTAGAAATAAATTTTTAAAATTATTTTTGCTTAAGATTCAGCCTTCTGAATTCAACCAAAAATTTCCATTTAAAAGAGATTAAAAAAGTTATGAAGACAATACATGATTTAGTTGATATCCTGACATTAAAAAAAGAGGATTCTCAAACCTACACAGGAATAAGTAAAACTATTGGTAACTCAAGAGTTTTTGGTGGACAAGTTTTAGCTCAAGCATTACACGCAGCATATCAAACCATCCCTAATGACCGTTTTGTTCACTCTCTTCATTCCTATTTTTTACTTCCTGGTGATTTAACCATTCCAATAACTTTTAAAGTTACTGAAATGAGGAACGGTGGAAGTTTCTCAACTAGAAGAGTTACTGCAATCCAAAAAAATAATACCATTTTTATACTAGCGGCTTCATTTCACAAAAAAGAAGAAGGATACGAACATCAAGAACCTATAAAAACATCAATCAAACAACCAGAAGAACTTTTAAGTTGGAGTGAATTGCTTTCTCAATATGGAAATTTTATTCCTTCACAGCTTCGAGACTTTTTGAGTATTGAAAGACCTATTGACTTTAAACCTGTTCAGGTTTTGAATCCTATGGAAAGAAAAGATCTTCCTCCAGTTGAGGACATGTGGTTTAAATTAAAAGGAAATACTTCAGATTTAGAGTTAACATTAAAACATCAAATACTAACCTATATTTCAGATTATAATATCTTAAACGCTGCATTAAAGCCAAATGCAAGTAAAGCTAGTATTGGAAATACACAAATGGCGAGCTTAGATCATTCAATGTGGTTTTTTAGAGATTTTGATTTTAATGATTGGATGTTATTTTCTGTTGTATCACCAAGTACTTCAGGAGCTAGAGGGTTAGCCACCGGAAATATTTTCACAAGAAATGGAGTATTAATTGCTACAGTTGCACAAGAAGGTCTGTTAAGACCATTAAAAAATAATTAGTATGAACGCCTTTACCTATGTATTAAGTGTTAACGGATTGATTTTCTTTCTAAGTATTATCTTTTATTGTTTTCCCCCAAAAAAAATAAATAGTATTTATGGGTATAGAACACATAGAACTATTCAAAACCGTACTGTTTGGGATTTTGCAAATAGATTATTTGGTATAACATTACTTAAATATTCAGGCATTAGTTTTATTGCTGCATTGATATTAACGTTTATTAATGAAGCTTTGATGAATTCGTGGTTTTCTATGGCTTTTATGATCTTTACATTACTAGTTGCTATAATTAGTACAGAAAAAGAGCTAAATAAAAACTTTGATGATGAAGGGAATAAAAAAAGTTAAAAAACTGTAATTAAAGAAAAAGAGAAGTTCCTTCCTGGAGCAGATATTCCAGAGGCAAATTCTCTGTAGTGTTGATCAAATATATTGCTAATCATTCCTTGTAACTTCCAATTTTTATTAAAACTATAACTACTATTAAATCCTAAAGTTACCCAGCTTGGTGAACCAAAATATTTATCAACATCTTCTATTGCATTTTCATTTACAATAGGAGTCAAATCATGATTATCTATTCCTTCAGTAAAATTAAAATCAACAATGTCTTTTTTAGAATTAAATCGAAAACTCGTACCTAATTGAAACTTTTTATTTGTGAAATTTATATCAAATTGGCCAAATAAAGGTGGAATTGATGAAAGGGGTTCTTTAGAATCATAAGTTCTTCCCTTGGTGAAGGTGATAAAACCATTAGAAGTAAAGTATTCAGATAATTTACCTTGATAACTTGCTGTGTAACCGTGAATATAAGCATTCCCTCTATTTTGATTGGCGACAATATTACCCATTTCATCATCATATAATAATTGGCCATCAAGAGATGAATTTCCAAACATAGAGAAGTCATCTCTTATGATATAATGTTTTAATAAAGTATAGTAGGTGTTAAACCCAAATCTAAATTTTTTATCATTGAAATACTTTTGTATTCCTATTTCAGCACTATACGCATACTCAGGTTTTAAATGAATGTTTGGTACAGTAATATTTCCAGATTTTTCTCTAACTCTACCAACATCATCTATATTAGGAGATCTAAAGCCAGATGAAATAACGGTATTTAACTGAATGTTTTTATTGGGCTTGTAAACATAGCCTAATGTTGCTGTCAAAGCAGAATTGTCTAATTTAATATTAGTTTCAGGTAATACAATTATCGATTGATCTATCCATGATGCCTTCAGGTTTGTACGGGTATAACGAACTCCGCTATTTAATGTTGATTTGGCATTTACATCTTCTCTATAGCCTAGATAAACAGCTGAACTCACATAACTACTTCCTCCGTCTGGATAACGAGTTTGGACATTAAAATTATCTGAAAATCCAATAATATCATTTCCTAAAACCTCCAATGTTTTTCCGTAAGCATCTGAGATAACATCATTATGTAAGAATTCAAAACCATAAGTAAAAGCTCTATTTTCATTTTTACTTAATGGAATCATAAAATCTCCATTAACACTAAAGATATCAACATTCTCATTTCTATAAGATCTTTCTAAGCTTGATAATTTTCTTTGTATTCTTGATTCTTTAATGTTCTGATAGGCTAATGTAAATGTGCCTTTATCTAACCAAGACTTTCCTGGGTTAATATCCAATTGTGGAGAAATCAACAACCTTTCTTGAGGGCCGTAATACCATTCTGCGAATTTAAGAGTTTCTTCATGTTTTTCATCTAATCTATCAAACCTTGGAATATCTGAAGATGTAGAATATTGGAAGTTTAGTTTTAGTTCTGTTTTATCCGTTAGTGGAATAAAGAATTTTTGCAGCAAGTCTGTTTGGTTATACGCTGTATTTCGTTGAAGATTTACATCAGAGTTTTCAGTTGCTGTGCTAGAGTAAAAATCATTTGAATTTTCTGAATACTGAAAAACTTTACCCCAATTATTAAAACCGTGAGAACGTTTTTCTCCCATTTTTAAATCTCCAAAATCACTATGTGAAATACTTGTAAATGAGGCCCATTTTTTATTACCTATTTCTACTGAAGCGTTATTAGTAATTTCATTATTAATAGAAGAATATCGATTAAAAAAATTGGAAGTTACTTTGGTTTTTTCTGATAATTTAGGAGTTTTAGTATAATAATGAATTACCCCTCCTAAGGCATCCGATCCATAAATTACGGATGATGGCCCAAAAACAATTTCTGTTTTATCTAATTGATTTGGTGCAACGGTAATGGCATTTTGTAAATGGCCTTTTCTGTAAATAGCGTTATTCATTCTAACCCCATCTA
>CAJQMN010000147.1 GCA_905479435.1 uncultured Flavobacteriaceae bacterium
CAGAATATTTTAAAGCAGTTCCAAAAAAAGTATTAAAAAACTCAATGATTACTCCAATCTTTAAAGAGTTTAAAAATGGAGACTATAAAATTGTGATGACCTATGCAAAAAGAGCACGCGGCTTGATGGTAAGATATATTATTGAAAATAACATAAATACGTTAGAGGAACTTAAAGGGTTTAATACTGAAGGTTATCTTTACACGGAATCTTTATCTTCAGATAGTGAGTTAGTATTTACAAGATAACTCTCTACTGCTTCATCCTATTCATTACCCATACATGCGGCGCGGTAACAGCAAATAAAACGATAAATATAATCGAGTTAAATAGACTTTCGTCAAGAAAGTAATATGCAGTAAGTAATCCTAAAATACTGATTAACCAGTAAACAAAAGCTGTTTTCAAGTATTCCAAAATTGTCTTGGAGGAATAGTTACCCGATAAAAATTTTGTTTGATCTAATATAGACGGGATACTATGCCATAAGACAAAATAAATTGCAAAGCCTAAAATTAGGGAACTTGTTTTAAAAACTAAAAACAATAATAAAATGTAAAACAACTCCCTAATAACTTGAATCTTTGGTTTAATTTCTCTTGTAAATTGATACACAAATAAAACTACTAATAATGATATAGATGCAATTAACATAATATTTATCCAATCATTAGGGATACTATTTCCAGTTAAATTTTGCATGATAGCATCAACATCACTTAAATTCTCAATAAAAATAAGAGAGAATATAAGCATTCCATAGGCTATGTATAGAGTTGATTTAAATAGTTTGGACCCAAAAACTTTTTCCTCAAGGTGTTGCTCACCGAAATGATAAGAACTTAGTAGTATAAAAAATAAAAAAGAAATAAAGGGATTTACTATATAACTTATGACACAAAGAACAATAAGTAGTAAATAAAATCCAGTAGACTTTAAAAAGTTTGAGGTCTTGGTTTGTTGTTTTCTTAGAATTGTAAAATCATTAGATCCATGAATAATTCCAATGGAGAGTACGATTACATATGCAATGGAATCCTCTATAATTTGACCAAATTGAATACTTATCCAAAATAGTAAAAATGTAAAAAAAATCATAAAATCTTGATAATGTACTCTCAAAAAATGGTTTTTTTTTCAAAGTTAATATTTTTTTTGTATTTTCGTTAAGGTTTATTTTAAAAACCACAAACAAAACTAATTACTAACAAATCATTTTTTTATGAATTATTTAAACTTAATTGCAATGGCTGTCCCTACGGATGGCACAGGATTTACTTTCTGGCTTGGAGCAATGGCTATGATGGCAGCATCTGTGTTTTTCTTCCTTTCAATGAACAGTGTTGACGCTAAATGGAGAACATCTCTTTTAGTTTCAGGATTAATTACATTTATAGCTGCAGTACACTACATGTACATGAGAGACGCTCATGCAAGTGGTGACTCTACTACAGTATTTAGATATGTAGATTGGATTTTAACAGTACCTCTAATGTGTGTTGAATTTTATTTAATACTTAGAGTAGCTGGTGCAACTAAATCTCATATGTGGAAATTAATTGGATTTTCAACTATTATGCTAGTTACTGGATTCTTTGGTGAGTCTGGATGGGATGGTGGATTATTAAACGCATCTATGTGGGGATTACTTTCTGGACTTGCTTATTTTTATATAGCATACGAAGTTTGGTTAGGAAGCCTTAAGAAATTAGCTGAAGCTGCTGGCGGAAACGTATTAAAAGCACACAAAACATTATGTTGGTTCCTTCTTGTTGGTTGGGCAATTTATCCATTAGGATATATGGCTGGAACTGATGGATGGTACAACGGTATCGAAAATGTTCTTCCTTCTATGGAAGTTATTTACAACATTGGAGATGCAATTAATAAAATTGGATTTGGTCTAGTTGTATACACATTAGCTGTAAGCAAAGACTAACCATAGTTTAGTTACTTATCATAAAAACCCAAATAGTTTTACTATTTGGGTTTTTTATTTATTTAAAATTTTAGCTTCTTGCCCTAACTCCTTAACAAGTAAATAATAAAAAATTGCTCTGTACTTTACTCTATTTGTTTTACCCATCAAGTCTGACACTCTCGAAATAGCATCATCCAAATACTCACCATCTTCCATGCTAAGTTTATTGATTAAAAAATTATTTTTTACAGTAAATAGTTCCTTTGGATCGGAGGTTGAAACAGAGGCAGCGTCTCTTTTAAAGATTGAAGGACCTAAACCTTTAGTAATTTTATCAAATAGTTCATCTTCATAGTTTAATCCCATTGAAGTCATCTTTTTTTTATAAAAAAGAATTTTCTCATCAAATTTACTCATTATTGATTTTTTAGCAATTCTATCAGACCAAATATAATTAATTATATGTCTTTCAAGTTGATAAATTCATCTAAAAAACAACAAAATTATGTCAAAATGTCACCAAAAATGAGAATACTGTTTGAAAATATGACAAACTTTAATTAAAAATCTAATGGCATACATATTGACTAAGTAAAGTAAATAAGTTGAAAAATAAATTATAAAAATAAAATTATGAGTAAAATTATTGGAATCGATTTAGGAACAACCAATTCATGTGTTTCAGTAATGGAAGGTAATGAACCTGTTGTAATTCCTAATTCAGAAGGAAAAAGAACAACACCTTCTATCGTTGCCTTTGTTGAAGGCGGTGAAAGAAAAGTTGGAGATCCAGCAAAACGTCAAGCGGTTACAAACCCAACTAAAACCGTATATTCAATTAAAAGATTTATGGGAAATAAATTCTCTGAATCTACAAAAGAAGCAACTAGAGTACCTTATAAAGTAGTGAAAGGTGATAATGACACACCTCGAGTTGATATTGATGGTCGTTTATATACACCACAAGAAATATCTGCAATGGTGTTGCAGAAAATGAAAAAAACTGCAGAAGATTATTTAGGACAAGATGTTTCTGAAGCTGTTGTTACTGTTCCAGCATATTTTAATGATGCGCAAAGACAAGCAACTAAAGAAGCTGGAGAAATTGCTGGGTTAAAAGTTAGTAGAATTATAAATGAACCTACTGCTGCTGCACTGGCATATGGATTAGATAAGGCAAATGATGATAAAAAAATAGTAGTATTTGATTTTGGTGGTGGTACGCATGATGTTTCTATCCTTGAATTAGGAGATGGAGTTTTTGAAGTATTAGCAACAGATGGAGATACTCACCTAGGTGGTGATGATGTTGATGAAAAAATCATCAACTGGTTAGCAGAGGAGTTCAAAGCTGAAGAAAATATGGATTTAAGAAAAGATCCAATGGCTTTACAAAGATTAAAAGAAGCTGCTGAAAAAGCAAAAATTGAATTGTCAAGTTCAGCTACAACGGAGATTAACCTTCCTTATGTTACAGCTACAGCAAGCGGACCAAAACACCTGGTAAGAAGTTTATCTAAAGCAAAATTTGAGCAGTTAATAGATGATTTAGTAAAAAGAACTATTAAACCCTGTCAAACAGCACTTAAAAATGCAGATTTATCAACTTCAGATATTGATGAGATTATTTTAGTAGGTGGGTCTACAAGAATCCCTGCTATTCAAGAGGCTGTTGAAAAATTCTTTGGAAAGGCTCCAAGTAAAGGTGTAAATCCAGATGAAGTAGTTTCTTTAGGAGCTGCAATTCAAGGTGGTGTTTTAACTGGTGATGTAAAAGATGTTTTATTATTAGATGTAACACCTTTATCATTAGGAATTGAAACAATGGGGAATGTTTTCACAAAACTAATTGATGCAAATACAACCATTCCAACTAAAAAATCTCAGGTGTTCTCTACGGCTGTGGACAATCAACCTTCTGTTGAAATTCACGTTTTACAGGGTGAAAGAGCAATGGCTGCAGACAATAATACAATTGGTCGTTTCCATTTAGATGGACTACCGCCAGCTGGAAGAGGAATTCCACAGATTGAAGTTACCTTTGATATAGATGCAAACGGAATCATTAAAGTTTCAGCTTTAGATAAAGGAACAAACAAGTCTCATGAAATTAGAATTGAAGCTTCTTCAGGTTTATCAGAGGAAGATATTGAGAAAATGAAACAAGAAGCTGAAGCAAATGCTGATGCTGATAAGAATGCGAAAGAAACTGCTGAAAAAATTAATGCTGCAGATGGAATGATTTTCCAAACCGAAAAGCAATTAAAAGAATTTGGAGAAAAATTATCAGACGATAAAAAAGGTCCAATTGAAGCTGCTTTGGTAGAATTAAAGGCTGCACATGAATCTAAAGATTTATCACTTATTGATGCTGCTATGGAAAAAATCAATGAAGCTTGGAAAGTTGCTTCTGAAGAAATGTACAAAGCACAACAAGAAGCTGGGGCAAATCCTGAAGCAGAACAAGGACAACCAGAGCCATCAGCTCAAGGTGATGATGTAGAAGATGTAGATTTTGAAGAAGTTAAATAATTAATTATTATTATTTAATAATATTTAAACGCAATCATTAATTTGGTTGCGTTTTTTAATTCAATTCATTTTACATTTGAAAACTTACAATAAGACAAACTTTTTTAAATATACATATTGTGAATTTCTAGAAGTTAACAACTTTGAAATGCCTGAAAGAAACTATTTTAAAAGCAAGTCCAATAGTTTGTATTATTTTACAGAGGACGGTGTTTATAGAAAATCTAATCATTGGGGTAGAGTTGCTAGTTGTAGATGGAGACTAAACACTAAATCAGTATATAAAAATCAACAAACCATACTAGCATTTGCCAAATGGGAAGATTTTTACCATTTAAATGAAAAAGAAAAACTTTTTTACATCTCAATAAACTTTGAAACTAAAAAAATTAAAATTAAGGTTTCAGCTACTGATAAGGCACTTTTCTTATTCACTTTAAGTGATGCACAAAAAAGAGAAAAAGAAATTAAACACGTATTTAAAGAAGTTAAATGGGCTAAACATTTTGATCAAAGCTTAGAAGAACTTAGATATATAGTAAGTAAGAAACTTATCAATTCAAATTTATCATTGCAACAAATTAAAGTAAACATAAAGTTAGGATTGTAAATTTCCAAAAACTAAAAATTAGACTTCACCTAAAAATTTTTATATTTAAATAAAAAAGACTCATAGTAATGAAAACAGCATTATTAACATTTTTAATTTTAATAAATTTAACTTCAAGTATATATAGTCAGGACAAAGCTAGTGTATCTATTCACTTAGATATAACCTCCACAAAATTTAATAAAGGTAGCGTTCTCATAGCACTCTATGAATCTGAAGAAAGTTATATGAAAGATATCTATAAAAGTGCAGATGTACTTGTGAAAGATAACAAAGCACAATTTACTTTTCAATCACTGAAAAAAGGAGTCTATGCTTTTTCGTTTTTTCACGATCTAAATAATAATAAAAAATTGGATACTAATTTTTTAGGAATCCCTAAAGAGCCTTATGGTTTTTCAAATGATAAAAAAGGCAGATTTGGCCCACCAAAATTTAGTGAAACTTCTCTAGAAATAAACAAAAACAGTAGTTTTAAAATATCTATCGAATAAAAAAACGAATAAATTATTCAAGATTTACATCCATAGACCTAAAAATTTACAAAAATTACAAATGAAATATTATGTTAATATTTTATCAATCAATTCTTGCTTTGCTTTTTTATCATCACCAAATAACCACCTTAGGGTATTGTCCTCCCAAATCTCGTGATACTGTTCTGTATTGATAATAGATCGGTCTATAGCTAGATCTAAAAGTTTTCCTGGATAAGAGGATTGTGCATCACTTTCCATCTCACCTAAAGGGTAGGGATCATCTAAGCCCATGATAACTTGATTAGAACCTTGTCGTTCTATCATTAATTTTAGAGAGTCTGTATCATGAACTAAAGTGTCAAAATAAATATTCGGATGTCCTACTGCTTTTCTTGGATGGGTTTTCCCCTCAAATAAGTCAGGTCTTCCATCAAAACCTTGTATTCTTCTCCCTAAGTTCATTTGTGCTAACTGACCTCCGTGAGCAAAACAAGTTCGAATGTTTGAAAAACGTTCTTGCATTCCATTTAAGGTATAAAAATGATAGGCATCTCCACATTGAGCTAACATCCAAATTAAATGAAAACGCCAAGAAGTATTTTCTAACTTAATCATTTTATCACCGTCATAAGGATGAATTTCAATAGCTAATTTATACTTATCTGCCAATTCAAAAATTGGATCATTCTCTTTATCAAAAACACATTTCCACTGCCCTATAGAATCCATGAAGTGCGTTGGCAAACACAAAACTTTCAAATTTAATTCCTCTACACAGCGTTCTATTTCCCATAAAGCACCTTGAATAAAACCTGGATGAACCACAAAACCAGAAGTGAATTTTGAAGGGTAATCTTGTTGTACTTTAGCATTAAAATCATTTTGAAAACGAAGTGCTTTTTTCATTTCCTCCAAACGTAATCCGTTACCATAAAGCTGGGAAAGGTTTAAAACTACTGCATGATCTATTTTATTTTTTTCCATCCACAATAATTTCTCATCAAGAAAAAAACTAGAATCTGTTACCGGACGCTTCCATCCTTTTTGGAGCATATGCTTCCGTTCATCATCTACCCAGAAAATTTCCTTTTCTTTCATAAATGAAGGAATCTGCTCCGGATAAGGAAGTAAATGTGAGTGTCCGTTAATTCTTAGTTTGCGTTTCATTAAGAAATATTATTGATCATAAAATCTTTTGTCAACCTCCATAATTTCACCTGTTTTAGGACAAGTTCTTAATTTTTCATCAGAATAAAACCTTTTAAAAACTGGAAGAAAATCTTTTTCAATATTAGTTAACTTAAAATACTCTTCATATAATAACTCATTTGCGGTGTCTGAAAACCATAATAAACCATCTTTTTGTTCTTGAGTTCTTTTTCTTTCAATTACTAAACCTATTGAACCCTCAGATCTTATTGGTGAGTGTGGTATTTTTGCTGGTAACAGAAACATCTCTCCAGCTTTTATTGGAATTTCAACGAGCTTTCCATTTTGTTGAGTTTTCACAAGTATCTCACCCTCTATCTGATAAAATAGCTCTTCTGTTTCATTATAATGATAATCTTTTCTAGCGTTTGGACCAGCAACAATCATTACTATATAATCCCCTGATTCTACATATAGATTTTTATTACCTACAGGTGGTTTTAATAAATGTCTATTGTCATCAATCCATTTTTGTAAATTAAAAGGTCTTTTTATTTCCATGAGTTTTATGATGATGAATTTGTTTCAATATATGCTATTTTTTATAACTCTTAATCGTTTAGAATTTATTTTGCCTCCTACTTTATAATGATTTTGTTCTTCCGCCATCTACAGGAAGATTAACTCCTGTAATATAACTAGCAGAATTACTAGCTAAAAACACTACTGCAGCAGCAGTTTCCTCAGGCTTCGCAAATCGTTTTGCTGGCACATAATTTTTCATAATTTCAGACATTTTCTCTACTGAAGTATTGGCAGCAGTTGCTTTTATTTTAATAATTTGATCTAAGCGCGCCGTATCTGTAAAACCTGGTAATACGTTATTCATGGTTATTCCAAATTCTGCAAGTTCAGCTGCCATTGTTTTTGACCAATTAGCCACTGCATTTCTTATCGTATTACTTACTCCTAAACCCGGAATTGGCTCTTTAACAGAGGTTGAAATAATATTGATAATTCTTCCAAAACATTCTTTTTTCATAAATGGAACAACAGCTTGTGATAAAATTTGATTGACTAATACATGCATTTGAAATGCCGCCGTGAACTCCTCAACACTAGCATCTATAATTGCACCACTTTTTGGGCCACCCGTATTGTTAATCAAAATATGGAAGCTGTTATTAGTTGAAATTATATTCTTTATTTGATCAAGATCAGAAAAATCGGCCACTAAATATCCATGATGTTGTTTTCCGTTCTGGGGAAGATCATTTAAAACCTCTTTTAAGGCTTTTTCATTTCTAGCCATTAAGGTTATATTTACGCCTTCTTTTGCCAAAGAAATTGCAGTCGCTCTTCCAATGCCTTGGGTACTCCCACACACAAGTGCATTTTTATTTTGTAATCCTAATTCCATTTCTATTCTTTGCGTATAAATTATTTATTAATTGTATTTAATACAGATATTTTTGGGTTCTGTAAAAAAGCGTAACGCCTCCAAACCACCTTCTCTACCAACGCCAGAATTTTTCATCCCTCCAAACGGCGTTCTTAAATCACGTAATAACCACGTATTTACCCAAACAATTCCTGCATCTAGTTGTTTAGATACTCTCATGGTTCTTTTTAAATCGTTTGTCCATAAAGTTGCAGACAATCCATAAGAAACATCATTCGCCATGGCTAAAACTTCACTTTCTTCGTTAAAAGGCATGATAGTTACCACAGGACCAAATATTTCTTCTTGATTTAGAATACAAGAATTATCATTTACCTCTATAATTGTTGGCTCTAAATAATATCCGTTTTCTGAACTTTCAACAGCTACTAAATTTCCTCCAAAAACCACTTTACCACCATATTGCTCTGCATTGTCTACATAGGATTTCACTTTATTTAAATGTGTTTTTGAAACCAAAGCACCTATATCTGTATTGTTATTAAAAGGAGATCCAACTTTTAATTTACATACAGCTGCTATAAAATCTGTTTTAAATTTTTGATAAATTGATGCCTCAACAAAAATTCTACTTCCACACAAACAAATTTGACCCTGGTTGGCAAATGAAGATCTAACTGTTGTCTGTAACATCTCATTATAATCACAATCTGAAAAAATAATAGCTGGGTTTTTTCCTCCAAGCTCTAGAGATAATTTTTTGAACATTGGCGCTGCAACTTTAGCAATATGCGCCCCTGTTTTTGTTCCTCCTGTAAATGAAATTGCTTTAATATTTGGGTGTTCTACAATAGCTTGACCAGTTGTTGTGCCTAAGCCATGAATAATATTTAAAACGCCTTTTGGAAGCCCTGCTTCTGTAAGTATTTCCCCTAGTAGATAAGCGGTCATTGGAGTAATTTCACTTGGCTTTGCTACAACACAGTTTCCTGCTGCAATTGCTGGTGCAATTTTCCATGTAAATAAATACAAGGGTAAATTCCATGGCGAAATGCATCCCACTACTCCAATAGGTTGTCTGAGTGTAAAATTTATTGCATTTTGACCAACACTTTCATGAGCCTCTGAAGCAAACTGAGTAATAGCATTGGCAAAAAACTGAAAATTAGCAGATGCTCTAGGAATATCAATTGATTTTGCTACATGAATAGGCTTTCCATTATCTTTTGCCTCTGCCAGTGCCAGTTCAGGTAATTTTTCAATAATAAGCTTCGCGATTTTAGAAAGTATTTGTGATCTTTCATCTAAAGTGGTCTCAGACCAACTTTGAAAGGCAGTTTCTGCTGCTTTATATGCGATTTCTACATCTTGACTATTAGAGTCTGGAAGTTGTCCATACACTTCTCCTATTGATGGATTATAATTTTCAATCCAATTATTTGAAATAGGATTTACATACTCTCCATTGATGTAATTTTTAATTTTCATGCTAATTTCTATATCCAACTAAATAAAACATAATATCATATTAGTTATGTAGCTAAAAAAAGCTACTCGTTAAAACTAGTGTTTAGTAGAGAAAGGCAAATTTTAATTCCTTGTCTAATATTTCCAATTCGTATGTTTTCATTAGGATTGTGTTGATTGTTATCCATATTTACCATTGGAACAATGATCGCAGGTATCGCTAATTCATTAATAGCTGGTATAATGGGTACTGTACCTCCCATTGTTCTAATACTTACTGGTGCTTTCCCAAAAGTTTTCGTTAATGAACTTCTGAGTTTTTCTCCAAAAGGATCATTCAATGCTGTTCTAAAAGCATTTACCCCTGAATCCCCTTTAAAAGTTGCTATTTTAGCATAAGACAATCGCTCCTTATTTGTAGGTGCTCTATCCAACACTAAGTAGCCTTCAGCTTTGATATGTTTTTTAATTTTTTCTAACTGAATTTTACCGTCTGTCTCCTCAACCAAACGAACATCTATATGAGCTGTTGCATACTCAGGTATAATTGTTTTTAATTCTTTTCCCTTCCATGATGTTTCAATTTGTCGAATATTTAATGATGGATATTGAAGAGACTCTTGATAATTTCCACCAACACTTTCTTCTTTGAAAATCATCAAAGCATTGTTTATTGCTTCTTTTTTATCGGGTACAGATTTTAAAATATTTGACACCTCCTCTGAAATGCTTATCCCTTTATAATAATCGTCTATTAGTACTTTTCCATTTGCTGACTTCATGGAAGTTAACAATCTAGAAAGTCTAAATACTGGATTAGCAACATAATTTCCATAGTGACCACTATGTTGGGGTAATTTTGAACCATACGTGGTAATGCTACAACTGGCAATACCCCTACAACCAAAAGTTAATGTGGGTTGATTAGAATTATGAGCAGGACCATCCATAATAATCATGTAATCTGCTTTATAATTCTTCTTGTATTCTTGAAGTGTCGATAGGAAGCCGTTAGACCCATATTCCTCCTCTAAATCGAAAATAATTTTGATATTAAACTTTGGTGTTTGCTTTGAAGATTGTAATATTTCTAATGCAGATAGAAACATTAAAATAGGTGCCTTGTCATCTGCAGCTGCTCTCCCAAAAATTCGCCAATCATCATTTATTTTTTCATCTATATTGGCCCATGAAATTTCATTCCAATCTCCTTTTTCATTTTGTTCTTTTAATACAGGAGTAAACGGATCTTCTTGATTCCAGCTTTTTGGATTTACACCCTGACCATCTAGATGAAAATAAAATAAAATTGTTTTAAACGTTGGATTGACAATTCGTTCAGCAAATAAAACGGGTAATGTTGAAGATTCTAAAGTTTTTAATTTAAAACCAACTTTACTATATTGTTGTTTCACCCAACTCACATTCTCATACATTTTTTGAATGTCTGAAGGCAGGTTAGGAATACTTACAAAAGTTCGATGTCTAGCGATTACCGAGTTTAGTTTACCATCGATGAGTTGATTCCAATTTTCTTGAGCAAGAATGGTAGTTGTCAGAAAAAAAATAATTAATACAAACGGTTTTTTCATAAATCACTATTTACTTTTTTATACGCTGTAACTTTTATTTCTACAACTAAGTCTGGATGCGGTAATTGATGAACGGCTACTGTAGTTCTTGTTGGGCCAGTCTCCTTTTCAAAAAATTCGCCATAAGCTTTATTATATCCAGCGAAATCATTCATAGAAACAAGAAAGGAGGAAACATCAACCACATCTTTTAAGCTAGCACCAACAGTCTGAAGGTTTTTATCAATATTTCTTAAAACTTCTCTTGTTTGTTCCTCTATATTTAATTCTTTGGTTCCCATTTCGTCTATAATGGCAACTCCAGCTATACTATTATCTGCTCTTCGAGAACTAGTCCCTGAAACAAAAATAAAATCTCCTACAACTTTTACATGAGGGTAGGCTCCTCTTGGTGACACTTTAGTATTCATTTTTTAATGCTATCAAATTATTGTACGACTTCATTTCTAGTAGATAAAAATTACACCAGCTAAAGCATAAATATACATAAGTTCATTTACAATTCAGTTAAGGATGTATTTGACTTTAATTTAAGCTATTCTAGAAGCTTATTTGTTTCTTCTTGTACTTTACGTAATATTTGATGCATTCGCTCTTTAGAGTGTTGTGAAGAGGAGGTATATAAAGAATTTTCCATCATTTTAAGTAAAACTTTATCCTGTGCTCTTCCTTTGGTCATGGCATCATGATATCCAATATCTTCATTGAAAGTAACCAAAGAATATTTGGAAAAATATTGGGTTGGAAAAAACTTTTCTAAGTTCATTTCAACAATTCTTTTTTCCTTAAATAATGGATTAGCTACATGATCACGCATTTCAAAATAATTATCAATGGCTAAATCAGCAATAGCATCTGTATCCGTTTTTCTTTGTTTTTGAAACTCTGAAAACACTCTTGACCAGTCACCCTCAAATTGATGTAACACACGATCCAAAACATATACATCTTCAAAAGAAGCATTCATTCCTTGCCCATAAAAAGGGACGATAGCGTGGCAGGAATCTCCAAGTAATAAGGTATTTCCTTTGTATGCCCATGGATAGCATTTAACAGTTCCTAATTTCCCCGTTGGATTATTTTCAAATTCTTTTACTATGTCTGGAATTAATGATAAGGTATCTGGAAAATCTTTTTCAAAAAATTCTGTGATTTTTTTTTCAGAAACAAGATTGTCAAAATTATATTCACCTTCAGAGTAACTTAAAAATAAGGTAACCGTAAAACTTCCATCCATATTTGGAAGTGCAATGAGCATGTAATCTCCTCGAGGCCAAATATGAAGATGTTCTTTACTTATGATGTGATTCCCATTTTTGTCTGCAGGGATTTCAAGTTCTTTATAACCATGTGATAAAAAATCTTGAGTTACGTCAAATTCTGGAAATTGTTTTTCATAGCTTTTTCGTAAAGAGGAGCCTGCCCCATCTGTCCCAAAAATAACAGTAGCTTCCTCTTTAAATTGTTGTTTAGAAGTTTGTGATTCAAAAGTTGCTATTTTAGCCTCTATGTCTATATGTAAACATTTTGTGTTAAAAACTATGGTTACATTTTGATGCTTCTCAGCCTCAGAAAGTAATAAACTGTTTAAGTTACCTCTCGAGATAGAATTGATACATTCCCCCGGTCTACCTGAATAATTTGACTCAAATGTATTAGACTTAGCGTCATGCATCAAACGACCTTTCATTGGAATACACAATTCTTTAGCTTTATCCTCAACACCTGCCATACGAAGTGCTTTAAGGCCACGATCAGACAGTGATAAATTAATCGATCTCCCTGCTGAAATATCAGATTCTCGTAAATCTGACCTACGCTCATAAACTACCACTTGATAGCCTCTTTGAGCCATTCTCAGTGCCAGTAAAGAACCGCATAAACCAGCTCCAACAATAAGTATTTTCTCTTTTTTATTCATTTACAATAGACTTTCTAAGGTTTTTACCATACAATACACGTCTTCAAAACTTGTATACATTGGTACCGGTGCACATCTAATAACATCGGGTTCACGCCAATCTGTTATGATGTTATTCTCTGTTAGTTTTTTATGAAGATTTTTATCTGCGTTTTTAACTTGCAAAGACAACTGACAGCCTCTTTCATTTGGATGAGTGGGTGTAATTATCTTGATGGTATCTGAAGCTATTTCATGAATAAGATACTCAAAGAAACCTGTTAATTTTTTTGATTTGTTGAGCAATGCACTCATCCCTACTTTATCAAAAATATCTAAGGATGCTTTAATGGCTGCCATTGATAAAATAGGAGGATTACTTAATTGCCAACCCTCTGCACCACTCATCACATCAAAAGGTTGCCGCATATTAAACCGTGTTTCTTTATTGTGATTCCACCAACCTGCAAATCTTGGTAAATCTTTTCTTTGTGCATGTTTTTCATGAACAAATAATCCTGACAAACTTCCAGGCCCAGAATTTAAATACTTATAGGTACACCAAGCTGCAAAATCTACACCACTATCATGGAGATTGGGTTGAATATTTCCCACTCCGTGAGCTAAATCTATCCCTACCATACATTTTTTTGCATGCCCTAATTCAGCAATTTTTTTGATATCCAAATATTGCCCTGTGTAATAATTAACTCCTCCAATTAACAACAAAGCTACATCATCACCCTGCGAATCAAGTATGGATTTCAAATCCTCTAATTCAAGTAATTCTTTTCCTTCTTTTGGTTTCCATTCTATAAGCGCTTCGTCTGGATCAAATCCATGAAAAGACAATTGCGACTGAACAGCATATCTATCTGATGGAAATGCGTCACTTTCAATAATTATTTTATACTTGGTTTTTGAAGGCTGATAAAAAGACACCATCAATAAATGAAGATTCGTTGTTAATGTATTCATAACAACTACTTCAATGGGTTTAGCTCCAACAATTTTTGCCATTTTATCGGTTAAAAGCTCATGATATGACAACCATGG
>CAJQMN010000148.1 GCA_905479435.1 uncultured Flavobacteriaceae bacterium
GGATCATCGGAGATAAACCATCCGTCTATAGAAACATTTTGTGAACCTGAGTTGTGAAGTTCAAACCAATCTGGAGTATCTCCATCTTCATCTGTATATTCAGAATTTGAGGAAACCACCTCGTTTATTTTTATATTCTGAGCATGTATTCCACAGTAAAAAAACAGAAATACTAGTAAGAAATATCTCATAAAAAATATTTATTCATAATTAGCAAACACAAATATAACGAGAAATAAAATAGATTAACCAGAATACCAAAAACTAGTAAAACATGATACTATTTATTTAATATAGTTTACTTTGTGAGGGTGTTTGAGTAAGTTTATAAAAAAATAATCATGAAATTAAAAAGAGAGGTTGGAGTTTTAGGGCTTAGTGCAAACATTGTTAATATTATTATTGGTGGGGGTATTTTTGTTTTACCAGCAATTATTGCAGCAAGTCTTGGTGCAGCAAGTATAGCTGCTTATCTCTTCTGTGGTTTTGTGATGTTGTTGGTGATGGGATGTTTCGCAGAACTAGGTAGTGTTTTTACAGGCAGTGGAGGTAGTTATGAATATATTGCATCTTCTTTTGGCAAATTCCCAGGATTCCTTACCTCTATACTTATTGTATTGGCCTCTTTCACTGGTGATGCTGCTGTTGCAAATGCTACAGTTGATATTTTAAGTACATTTTTACCTGCTTTTAAAAATTTTTGGGTACAACTCTTTTTTTTTATTTTAGTATTCTTTGGGTTTGGTTACATCAATATTATTGGTCTTAAAAAAGGAGTTGGGTTTGTAAAAATAATTACGCTATTTAAACTAGCTCCTCTTTTGTTAATCATTGTTTTTGGTTTTGTAGAAGTGGAGGTCTCGAATCTCTATTGGGAAAATATACCTGGCCCAGCCAAAATTGGGGAAATGTCTTTAATTTTATTTTTTGCTTTTGTAGGTGCAGAAAAAGGATTGTCTTTGAGTGGTGAAGTAAAAAATCCTAAAACAACAATTCCAAAAGCCATCTTATTGAGTATTGTAACAATTCTCATTATATATATTTTAATTCAACTTATCTCTCAAGGTGTATTAGGTAATACACTTGCTAATTATGATAAAAACCCTCTTGCAGAGGTTGCAAATACTGTATTTGGGCCTGTTGGCTTTACCCTTATAACTGTTGGAGCTGCCTTGTCTATGATTGGAAGTTTAAGTGGAAAAATCTTGAGTATGCCAAGGGTTATTTTTGCAGCGGCTAAAGACAATGTAATTCCTCTAAAAAAACTTGGAAAAGTTCATGAAAAGTATAGAACCCCATATGTGGCCATCTCGTTATATGCATGCTTAGGCTTTGTTTTTGCTATTGCTGGGGGGTTTAAAGAACTCGCCATCATTTCTAGTGCATCTACCCTACTTATCTATCTTGGAATATCTTTAGCTACCCTAAAGTTAAAAGTAGTAAAATTAAAAAACACATCTGATGGTTTTAAAGTACCTGGGGGCTATAGTATACCTATCGCATCTTCAATTTCTATTGTATGGCTTTTATCTAAATTACCTCAAGATAAAATTATACTATTTACTGGGGTTTTACTTGGATTGAGTCTGCTGTTTTTTACCATTAAATTACTTTCAAAAAAATAAATCTCAATACCCTAATGAGATTATTTGTAGTTTTCTAAAACCATAACCTATTTACTTTACTGGTGCTCCAAATTAATTAGATAAATACCTATAGATATAAGAAATAAAGACAATAAAGTGATAGAGTTCCATTGATCTTTAAAAAAAAACACGCCAAATACGATAGTGAGAACAGGGGTTATTAAACTAATTAATGAGGAAATTAACGGATTGGTATATTGTAAGCCCAAAAAACCTGTCCAAATTGCAAAAAAAATAACAATAGCCATAAATACTACTGGTTTTACTATTTTTTGAATTTGAGGATAAATCTGATGGGGTGATAATGAAGTTTTAAAATTAAAAATAATAAGAACAACAAAAAAAACGACTAATTCCTGAACAGTAACTGATAAAATTGCAGGAATCTCTTGCTTTAAGTTATACCAATGCATCAAACTAGAAACCGCAAAGAAAAAAGACATCATCGTAAACAATATAAAATTACGATATGATTTTTTTTTCTTTACACCATCAATCTTTTTTATTTGAAAGATATACAAGGTAAAACCAAGTATGATACAAATGGAAGCTACAGCATAATTTTTTAGAAAAATATTTTCAAAAAAAAATAAATATGAAGAAACAAGAAACACAATCAATAAATTAAAGACACCAAGCTGAGCTAGACTTCCTTCTTTCAATGCTAAAATCATACTAATTAAACCAAACGCCCCAAAAATAGAAGCCACAAGAATAGTTACACTAACAGCATAAGTAAGCGATGACAATATAGTTGGATAAAATAAAAAAATAATTGCTAAACCAATACAACTGGTTAATAGACATCTAAAACCAATGATTAACCATAAATCAAACTTAGAAAGAAGACGCTTCCACAGTAAGTTATTAAAAGCATAAAAAAAACTAGATAATACTAGAAATACCATTGGTGAAATTAAGTTTGGAAATTATGTAAACCAATAAACAAAAAAAAAGATATGAAAAAAAAAGAGTGTAAAAATTAATTTCACACTCTTCCATCATTGTTTATTCATTTTTTATGAATCGAGAAACATAAATTTAGTTTAGAGGGTAGAATTTATAATCTCATTCAAAAATATAATAAAGTTTTATGTATATTAGTACAAGTTTAGTACAAGATGGAAAAAAAACTGAGAGACATTACCCAAGAAAAAATTGGGTTTAGTATAACAAGTTTAAAAGATAGCAAAAGACTTAGCGAGATTATAGCGAAAGAAAATGATATAGATATCAGCTATAATACAATTAGAAGATTTTTTGGAGTTGTTAAAAATGTACAGGCCAGTAACTTCACATTAGACACCTTGTCAAAATTTAATGGTTTTGATAGTTATTCTGATTTCATGCTTAATTTCAAATTAAGAAATAAGTGGAGGGAAGAATTTGATATCTCAAAGATTATTCACAGAGGTAAGGATGAAAAATTATTAAAGTATATAGAGGGCAACCTTAATCAAAGTAGGGGCTTTAGCTTAAAATTAATTCAAATAATAAGAGAATTATTACTCATTAGAAATTTTAATCTAATTCGCAGAATTTTTGACCTCAAAAAAATGAATGCTGCTAATTTTAATTATGATGATACAGTACTTATAGGCATGTCTATAGGGTATTTAATTAGTGTTGTAAACATTAAAAATAAAATGTTTAACAAACTAATTTTAAATGAGAATTTTCAAGACTTGGTAATTACAATTTTTGTAGATTATGGAAGTTTAAGAACATATTATTCTGAAATAATAAAAATAATTCACTCAAAAACCTCAAGAAAAAATATACAAGTATTTTGTGAAGGAATTTTAAATTTAAACCTGTATTTAAACAAAAAAAACAATGAATCATTTTATATATTAGAGGAAGAAAATGATTTTCACCCCATATTAAAAAGTAGAATCTTTGCTCAATATTTGTTAATGGAAGATTCTGAAATCATTAGTAAACTTGATAAATATTACAAGAAACATCTTAAAGATGGTTTTATTCCTATAGAATATTTATTTGAAATAAATTTTACAAGTATCTTAACTCGAAACTTTGAAGTAATGGAGTGGATTATTGAAAAGATTAAACCTGAAACAGATTACACATTCTTCTACAAGTACGAGCATTACAATAATTTTGTATTTATGAAACTTATCTATTTCACTAAAATGAATGATCATAAAAAAGTTGCTGCAATTGATAAGAATTTAACAATCCAACGATTCAAATCCTATGAAGGAATGGCACTCTTATACCATAATATATGTAAATATAAATGGGATAATGACAAAAAGTATCTTGATGAATATTTGGAAATAGCAAAAGAGATAAATCCTACATTTTTTACAAAAAAATATTTTTTTAATTATTTTAATTAAGTTTTTTGACCCCCTTTTTTTCACTTTTTTTAGAGTGAAAAAAAGGAACCACAAGAAGCTACCTAGTTTTTTATATCTTGCCTATTTAAATAAAAATGTGTTGAAAAGAATAGTAATTTCTGTAACAAACGATTTAACAACTGATCAACGTGTTGAAAAAACTTGTGAAGCTTTATCTGAAATTGGATATGATGTAGTTTTAGTGGGTAGAAAACTAAAAACAAGCCTTCCTATTCAAAAAAATTATAAAACAGTTCGGTTTTGTTTACTTTTTAATAAAGGCTTTTTATTTTATGCTGAATTCAATATACGTTTATTTATATTTCTACTATTTACAAAAAAAAACTTGCTGTTTTCCAATGATTTAGATACTCTTTTACCTAATTATTTACTCAGTTTACTTCAACAAAAAACACTAGTTTTTGACAGTCATGAATTGTTCTCAGAAATTCCAGAATTAGTAACTAAACCTCGGATAAAAAACTTTTGGTTGTATTTGGAAAAAAAATTAATTCCAAAATTGAAGAATGTAATTACAGTGAGCAATTCAATTAAAAATCATTATCTAAATTTATATGGTGTTTCGGCAACAGTTGTTAGAAATATCCCAAAAATTCAAAAAATTGACCCAAAAGAATTTGATGTAAATACTGATGAAAAGAAAATCATACTTTATCAAGGGGCTGTTAATATAGGAAGGGGTATTGAGCTTATGATTGACACCATGCCTTTGCTGGACAAGTATTTGTTTATTGTAATTGGAGACGGAGATATTCTAAAGGAATTAAAAGAAAAAGTAAAACTCCAAAATTTAAATAATAAAGTTAAATTTTTAGGTAAAAAATCTCCAGAGGAACTAAAGAAACTCACTTTAAGTGCCTCCATTGGTATGAGTTTAGAAGAAGATTTAGGATTAAATTACAGGTATGCCCTACCCAATAAAGTATTTGATTATCTTCATGCAAATATTCCTGTAATTATCGCTGATTTGCCAGAAATGAGAGCACTTATCGAAAAATACTCAATTGGTGAAATACTTACTGAAAGATCACCTGAGGTTCTAGCTAAGATCATAAAGCAGATGACTACAAAGAGTTATAAAAAAGAGTTGGCAATGGCCAAAGAAAAACTAAATTGGTCCAAAGAAAAGAAAAAACTAACTTCAATTTTTTTTAAACTTGATTAACAAACTTCATATCGTTTCTTTTGATGTTCCTTTTCCAACAAATTATGGAGGGGTTATTGATGTATTTTACAAATTAAAGGCCTTACATAAACAAGGTATTGAAATCTACCTTCATGTATTTGAATATGGGAGAGGTGAGCAAAAAGAACTGCTCAACTATTGTAAAGAAGTTTTTTATTACCCAAGAAATTCATTCATAAAAAGTTTTTTATCAACATCTCCTTTTATTGTTAAAAGTAGAGGAAATGATATGTTAATCTCTAATCTTAATAAAAATACTTACCCTGTTTTATTTGAAGGTCTCCATACAACACTACCGATTTTAAAAGACAGTCTAAAAGGGCGAAAAGTTTATTTAAGAGCGCATAATGTTGAACATCGTTTTTATAAAGGTTTAGAACAAAGTGAATCCAATATTTTTAAACGATTTTTTTTTAGAAAAGAGTCTGAAAAATTAAAACGATATGAGGAAATTTTAAAAAAAATAGATGGAGTTTTTTCAATTTCCCCTATTGAACAAATCTATTTTAATGAAAAATATGGGAATAAATGTTTTTATATTCCTGCATTTTACGACGCTACAAAACACACAACTTTTAAATCTAAAGGAAATTTTATTTTATATCATGGCCATCTTTTAGTCTCTGAAAACGTAAAAGCTGCATTATTTTTAATTGACATTTATAAAGACTCGAAGTATAAATTAGTAATTGCCAGTAGTTATAAAAATACTAAGGTGATGTCTGAAATATCAAAATACAACAACATAACTTTTGATTCCATAAAAGATGAAAATGATCTATATCGTTTATTTGAAAATGCACATATAAACGCTCTTCCTACCTTTCAAAATACTGGGATAAAATTAAAACTTTTAAATACACTTCGCCAAGGGAAATTTATAATTGCAAATGACCCTATGATTCTTGAAACTGGATTGGAAACATTATGTGAAAAAGCCAATTCAAAGGCTGAATTTTTATCAAAAACAGCTAAATTATTGAATCAAAGTTTTGAGACATCTTTTGAAGAAGAACGCGAAAAATTATTAGCAAATTTTGATCCAAATACTAGTGCAAAAAAAATCATTAGACTTATTTTTGAGAACTAGACTGAGCTAGTACTTCAAATAATTTTCCACCCTCACATTTAATTGTTTTTTGTTTAAACTTTACGATTAGAGCATAATCATGAGTAGCCATTAGAATGCTTTTTCCACTTTGGTGAATTTTATTTAATAAGTCCATAACCTCAAGTGATGTTTTTGGATCTAGATTTCCTGTAGGTTCGTCTGCTAAGATTAACTCTGGGTCATTAAGTAGTGCTCTAGCAATGGCAACTCTTTGCTGTTCTCCTCCAGAGAGTTCAAATGGATTCTTATAATATTTTGTTTTCATTCCTACATGATCTAAAACTTCTTCAATTTTAGAATTCATGGCTGCTTTATCTTTCCAACCTGTTGCTTTTAAAACAAAAAGAAGATTGTCGTAGACGGTTCTGTCATTTAATAATTTAAAATCTTGAAATACAATCCCTATTTTTCTTCTGAGAAATGGAATTTCTTTGTCTTTGAGTGCTTTGAGATCAAACCCAACAATAGAACCCAAACCTACTTTTAGTTTTAAATCTCCATACAAGGTTTTCATCAAACTACTCTTCCCACTTCCAGTCTTCCCTATTAAATAAAAAAATTCTCCTTTGTTAATTTTCAAATTTACATTAGACAAGACTAAATTATCGCTTTGATAAATGTCTGTATTCTCTAAATATAAAATTGATTTATCCATGTTTAAATTCTTTACACAAACCTACATAATTTTTAGTATAATTGATTATCAAAATGATGTTTTACATAAAATCAATTACTATTTTTGATTAAATTTTATCATTTTTTAATACTTTAAACCAACAAAAAAAGAAATCACACGTTATCGATATAACACAGAGAAACTATCAATGAAAAATATCTTTTTTTATCACTTTCTTTTATTGCTTTTTTTGTCAACCAGCAATGCCTATGTTTTTGGACAGCAAACCGCAGTAAACTTTACTACTGAAGCCAATTATAATCATGCATTAAAACTTTTTAATAGCAAAGCTTTTAAGAGTGCTCAAAAATATTTTAGCGAAGTGTCAGAAAATGCAAATAACAAAACTAGACTTAAAGAAAATGCAGATTATTATGAGGCTATGTGTGCAATTAGACTTGATCAAAAAGATGCTGATCAAAAAGTACTCACATTTGCAGATACCTATCCTAACAGTTTAAAAAAGAATAAAGCATATTATAATGTTGGTAATTATTACTTTGCAAATAAAAAAGCGCCATATGCCCTAAAATGGTATTCAAAAGTAAACCCTGAGGCCTTAGCCCTAGACAGCAAGAAAGAATTAAATTTTAAAATGGGTTATGCATTTATTGTTACTAGAAATTTAGACTTAGCAAAAAGTAAATTCATACCCTTAATCAACGATCCTAAATATGGAAATGATTCTAGGTATTACTTTGGATATATTTCTTACAAACAAGAGGATTATGAAGTTGCAGAAAAAACCCTAGAGGAAATTGCAGATGATGAAGCTTATAAAAGTGAAGTAACTTATTATTTGTTAGACATAAGCTTTAAAGCCGGAAGATTTGAGAAAAGTATTGATGTTGGTCTAAAGCTATTGAAAAACTCAAAGCCTAAAGAGGTCTCAGAAATTTCAAAAATTATTGGAGAAAGTTATTTTAATCTAGAAAAATATGAAGATGCAATTGCCTACCTAAAGGTTTATAAAGGTAAAAAAGGCAAATGGAACAATACAGATTATTACCAACTTGGCTATGCATATTTTAAACAAAAAGACTTTAAAAATGCAGCAAATAATTTTAATAAAATTATAGATCAGAAGAATAATGTTTCACAAAAAGCATACTATAACCTAGGAGAGTGCTACATCTACCTTGATAAAAAGTCTGAGGCACTAAATGCCTTTAAAAGTGCTAGCGAAATGAATTTTGATCTCAAGGTTAAAGAGGATGCTACTTTAAATTATGCAAAACTTAGTTACGAAGAAGGTAATCCGTTTAAGAGTGTAGCCGAAGTACTTCAAGATTTCTTAATTTCCTACCCAAAATCTCCTAGTTATGATGAAATTAACACCCTAGTTGTAACCTCATATTTGTATCAACAAGATTATCAAGGTGCACTTGATTATTTGAAAAAAAAGAAAAGTAAACAAAATCAAATTTTAAGTTATAAAGTCTCTTATTACAGAGCCATTCAATTATTTAACCTAAATAAATACGAAGAAGCGCTTCCTTATTTTAAAGAAGGTAAAAAAGCTGCAGAAACAGCCATTAACTTAATAGCTTTATACTGGAGTGCAGAAACAAATTATAGATTAGGAAATTACCAGGTAGGTCTAGAGGAATTTATAAACTTCAAAAAAATAGCACCAAGAACAATTGAGGAGTATCAATTAATTGATTATAATATTGGGTATAGTTATTTTAAATTGAAAGCATACGAGGCTGCTGCTATAGCATTTGAAAACTTCATAGAAACAAAGCAAAATGATGGTGTCTTAAATGACGATGCAACAATACGAATGGGGGATAGTTTTTTTGCTACTAAAGCCTACCAAAAATCGATAACTGCCTATAAAAAAATTGTAGATTCATATGGAGCTAGTGCAGATTATGCGCAATACCAAATTGCGATGAGTCATGGATTTTTAGAGAACAATATTGACAAAATAAACGCATTAGAAAGTTTGCTTAACAATTTTGAATTGTCAAATTTTAGAGACGATGCGCTATTTCAGTTAGGAAACACCTATTCTATTGTAAAAGATAATAAAAGCGCACATTTAGCTTACAATAAATTAGTTCAAAACTTCCCAAAAAGCTCGTACATAGCAAGAACTTTATTAAGGGATGGCTTATTGTTTTATAATGATAATGAAAATAAAAAAGCCTTAAAAAACTATAAAGACATCGTAGCTAAATATCCAAACTCTAGTGAGGCTAAAGAAGCAGTTAGTAATGCTAAAAATGTATACATAGATTTAGGAGCTATAGATGAGTACGCCAAATGGGTAAAAGGAATTAGCTTTATTAACATTACAGATGCAGAACTAGACAATACAACTTATGAGGCTGCTGAAAATAAATTTTTAGCCAATAATGTTTCAAAAGCTACAGAAGGATTTAAAAAATATATACTGGCATTCCCAGAAGGTTTACATGCCTTACAAGCTAATTTTTACCTAGCAGAACTGCTGGTTAGAGAAGGCTCAGAAAAAGAGGCTATTTCTAATTACCAATATGTAATAAACCAACCCCAAAGTGAATTTAGTGAGCAAGCACTAAATAAGTTATCTCAAATTTTACTAGAAGAGGAAGATTGGGCTACTGCAATACCTCTATTAGAACGGTTAGAAGAAGAAGCTAACTTACCTTTAAACATCTTATATGCTCAAAGTAATTTAATGAAAGGCTATTACCAATCTGAAGCGTTTTCAAAGGCCGTTGCCTATGCTGAAAAGATTTTATTTCAAGATAAGATAGAGGCAACTTTAGAATATGATGCTAAAATTATAATTGCTAGATCTGCCTTTCAGTCTGAAGATTATCCCAAAGCAGAGGAGTTTTATACTGAAGTGGAAAGAAATGCAAATGGAGAACTAAAAGCAGAAGCACTTTACTTTAGTGCATATTTTTTGAACAAGAAAAAACAATATGAAATTTCAAATACAGTAATACAAAGCATCACATCAGATTTTTCAACCTACAAGTATTGGGGTGCAAAAAGTTTTATTATTATGGCAAAAAACTATTATGCCTTAGAGAATTCTGACCCGTATCAAGCCACATACATTTTAGAAAATATCATCAAGAATTTCCCTCAATTTGAGGATGTAGTTAATGATGCTAAAAATGAATTAAAAAAAATCAAATTAAAAGAGTCTAAAACTAACAATTCTATAACAACTCCTAAAAATTAAGACTAATGAAAACGTATATTTTAGTGTTGATTTTATTGATAAGTACTCTTAATGCTTTTGCTCAAAAAAAATCAAAAAAACCAGTTAAAAATAAGGATTCTATTGTTGAAGTAATTAATGTAGTGACCTCATATACTCCAACAATTTCAGATGCTTTTAAAGTAAAAAAAAATCCACGAATCGTTATCAGTAGAAATACAAAAAAGAAAAAACTTAACTATACGATTTTCTCTGCGCCAGTAGCTTCAACTTTTGTGCCAAAAAGTGGTGTTGTTAAGGGAATTGATGTTGGTAAAAAAGAAAGACTTTTTGACAATTACTTAGCGCTTGGTTTTGGTAATTATTCTTCACCTTTTGTAGAATTTTTCTTAAATCAAAATAGAAAATTTGAAAATGATTATGGTGTTTATTTAAAATATATATCTACAGAAAATGGAATAGAAAATACCCCTCTTAATTCTGGGTATTCAAACCTCAATATTGGAGGGTATTATATGAAAGAAGAACGAAGTTTTAATTGGAAAATTGGAGGAAATGTTTATCGGCACAAATACAATTGGTACGGACTACCTAGTATTAATTTTGACGCTTCTTCCATAGATGCTATTATTGAGCAACAAACCTACGGATACTATGAGTTAAATGGTGAGATTACTTTTGAAGATTCTTATTTCAATACCATAAAAACATCGGTAAACCTCTTTGATGATTTTTACGGTAGTAAAGAGGTTGGGGTTTCGCTTAAGCCAAACTTAAAATTCCCCTTAACAAGGATTAATAGAAACTTAAAAGACCTTGAACTCAAAACAAGTATTCATTACTTACAAGGAGAATTTAAACAAAATTACTCAGACGATTCAAATCTTAACTATGCCTTTTTTAATTTTGGGATCCATCCTGTGTTAAAACTCGATTGGAAAAAACTCAATATTAAATTAGGATCAAAAATTTATCTTTCCTCAGATATAGAAAACAGTTTAACAGACATACTTGCTTATCCAGATATTGAAATCAGTTATCCGTTTAATTCTGGTTTAATAAACATATATACCGGGGCTAGTGGAGACCTTCACATGAATTCTTTTCAACGTTTAAGTGAATTAAACCCGTTTGTATCCCCTACTCTTTTCTTAACACAAACGAATGAACAATACAATCTGTTTGGAGGAATAAACGGCACCCTTTCATCTAACATTAGTTTTAATCTTAAAGCGAGTTATAAAAAAGATGAAGACCATGCATTGTTTGTTAGAAATAACTCAAAATCAAATGGAGAGTTTTCTAGTTCAACATCGCTGTTAGGCTACGAATACGGAAACTCTTTTGGTGTTTTTTATGATGACATCAGTACATTTTCAATTTTTGCTGAACTAGAGGTTGCTGCCTCTAAAAGAATACATCTTGGCGGAAATTTACAAATGAATTCATACACGACTACCTTTCAGCAAGAGGCCTGGAATTTACCCAAAATTGAGGGGTCTATTTTTGGAAAATATCAAAAAAACAATTGGTATGCCAGCGCTAATATGTTCTTTGTTGGTGAACGATTAGATGTAAATTATAATGATACATTTCCTTCTACAATTTCAAATATTCAGTCATTAAAGGGCTTTGCAGACATCAATATTAACGGAGGGTATCATTTTAATGATTTCTTAAGTGCATTTATTACCCTCAATAATGTTTTGGGAACAGATTACGAGCGCTATGCCAATTATAATGTTCTTGGGTTTCAAGCCTTGGCAGGAGTTACTTATAAATTTGATTTTTAAGGAGGCTAAGTACTCATTAAAAAAAAGTAAAAATATATTCATAACTTCCCATAAATTTAAACACTTCATAAATTAACAACTAGTATGAAAAAAATTATTTTTTTAATAGCTACGGGTATTCTGTTTTCTTGCAATACAAAAGAACCAAATACCAAAACTTCATTAGAATTCTCAAAAGAAGAAAAAATAGATGCCGCTAATATTAAAGATTTTTTTGACACGGCATTAACTGAAGGAAAATCTTATGAATGGTTACGCGATTTAACGTCAACTATTGGCGGAAGACTCTCCGGATCGCCAGAAGCTCAAATGGCAGTAGAATGGGGAGAAACTCTAATGAAAGAAGTAGGTTTAGATTCTGTATGGTTACAACCTGTTATGGTACCTCATTGGGTAAGGGGTGATAAAGAAGTTGCAAATTATACTGTAAACGGACAACAAAAAAATGTTCCTATTTGTGCTTTAGGATTTTCTATTGCAACACCAAAAAATGGAGTTACTGCAGAAGTTATTGAAGTAAAAAGTCTAGAAGAAGCAGAGGAATTAGGAACTAAAATGGAAGGTAAAATTGTTTTCTTTAACCGTCCATTTGACAACACACTCATTAATACATTTAAAGCTTATGGAGGTTGTGTAGACCAGCGAGTTCAGGGTGCAGCTGTATGTGGAAAATATGGGGCAAAGGGTGTAATTGTTAGATCTATGACAAATGGTTTAGATGATTATCCTCACACAGGAACCATGTCTTACGGAAACTTGCCAAAGGAAAAACACATTCCAACTGCTGCAATTAGCTCTAGAGCTGCTAGTATTCTGAGTACTGATTTAAAAAATAACCCAACATTAAAATTCTATTTTAAACAACATTGTGAAACGCTACCAGACGCTCCTTCTTTTAATGTTATTGGAGAAATTAAAGGATCTGAAACACCTCAAAATATTATGGTTGTTGGGGGGCATCTTGATTCTTGGGATTTGGGAGAAGGCGCTCATGATGACGGAACAGGAATTGTGCAATCATTAGAGGTTGCTCATTTGTTGAAAAAGAACAATATTAAATTAAAAAATACACTACGTGTGGTATTTTTTATGAATGAAGAAAATGGAACTCGTGGCGCAAAAAAATATGCAGAAATATCAAAACTTAACAATGAGACACATATTGGAGGAATAGAATCTGATGCTGGAGGTCATACTCCAAGAGGTTTTTCAATTGATGCTAATGAATCAAATACGGCCCTAGTTCAAAGTTGGAAAAAGCTTTTAGCACCTTATGGTTTACATGATCTAGACAAAGGTGGAAGTGGTGCAGACATCTCTCCCTTAAAAGGAGAATCTGTTACCCTTGCAGGATATAGACCCGATAGCCAAAGATACTTTGATTATCATCATACAAGTACAGATACTTTTGATAAAGTAAATAAACGAGAGTTAGAATTGGGAAGCGCTTCCATGACTAGTTTAATCTACTTAATGGATAAATATCTGTATAGTAGTTCTCCAATTAAACCTTGATTTTGTAAAGCTTTATGTTAATACTTAAAATTATTTTTGCTTGTTTTTTTATGTATGCTGGCATAATGCATTTTATAAAACCCAAATTCTTTACTCATTTTATTCCTAAAGGTCTCCCAAAATTAACGGTTAATTATGTTGTCGGTGGCATTGAATTTATGTTAGGGTTTGGATTATTCTTCCCCTCTGTAAGCTATCTAGCTGCATTAGGAATCTTTATTTTATTAATTCTATTCTTACCCATACATATTTGGGATGTAACAAAAGTAAGACCCGCAATAGGTTCTAAAAAATTAGCTTATATAAGAATTCCGCTTCAATTTATATTGATGTATTGTGCCTACCTAATTTACCAAAATTCATTACCAATTCTTTAATCATTTAACAATGAAAAAAATTATTTATTCTTTTACTGTGTTTCTACTAATAGTTTCCTGTAAACAACTAGAAGCAGATTTAATTGTAATCAATGCAAACATATATACGGTTAATGATGCTTTTGGCAAAGCAGAGGCTTTTGCTATTAAAGATGGAGAATTTATTGGCGTTGGTTCTAATGCTGAGATTACGATTAAATACAATTCGAAAACAACTTTAGATGCTCAAGGAAAAACCATAGTTCCTGGTTTAATTGATGCGCATTGCCATTTCTATAGAATGGGATTACAACAACAAAAAGTATCTTTAGAGGGCACTAAAAGTTATGATGAGGTATTGGAAAGATTAGTAACTTTTCAAAAAGAAAAAAACGTTCCTTTTATTACAGGACGTGGTTGGGATCAAAATGACTGGGAGGTTAAGGAATTTCCAACTAAAGAAAAATTAGATAAATTATTTCCTGAGACCCCTGTAGCTATCAGAAGAATTGATGGTCATGCGCTTCTTGTAAATCAGGCAGCAATAGACCTTACAAAATTCACAAAAGACACCCCAGTTTCTGGAGGAGAAATTATTGTAAAAGATGGAAAAATGACCGGAGTATTTATTGATGCAGCAATGGATTTAATTCAAGTGCCAACTCCAAATAGACAGACGGCTATTGAAGGATTAATTGATGCTCAAGAAATTGCTTTTTCTTATGGGCTTACCACTGTTGACGATGCGGGACTAGAACAAGCTACTATAGAGCTTATAGACAGTTTACAACAAGAAGATGAATTAAAAATTCGCATGTATGCGATGGTTTCAGCTACTCAAAAAAACCTTGACTATTACATTAATAAAGGAATTGTGAAGACCGACCGATTGCATGTTCGATCCTTTAAAATTTATGGAGACGGTGCACTTGGGTCTCGAGGAGCAGCCATGAGAAAATCCTATAGCGATAGACACAACCATTTTGGTGCATTAATTTATAGCCCTGAACGTTACCGAGAAATGGCAAAACAAATAGCAGCTTCTGAATATCAAATGAATACCCATGCAATTGGAGACTCTGCCAACACATGGATTTTAAAAACATATAAAGAATTTTTAAAAGGAGAACAAAATAGACGTTGGAGAATTGAACATGCTCAAATCATTTCCAAAAATGATTTTTCATTGTTTAAAAATGTACTGCCCTCTATACAACCAACGCATGCCACTTCAGACATGTATTGGGCTGAAGATCGAGTTGGAAAGGGCCGAATGAAAGGTGCTTATGCCTACAAAGACCTTTTAAATGTCTATGGTAAAGTTGCTCTAGGTACTGATTTTCCTGTAGAACAGGTAAATCCTTTTTTAACATTTTATGCAGCAGCAGTAAGAAAAGACACAAAAGGATTTCCAGAGGGTGGATTTCAAATAGAGAATGTACTCTCCAGAGAAGAAACCCTCAAAGGAATGACTATTTGGGCTGCCTTTTCAAATTTTGAAGAAAATGAAAAAGGAAGTATTGAGGTAGGGAAATTAGCTGATTTTGTAATTTTAAATCAAGACATCATGACCATCGAAGAGGGTATGATTCCCAAAACTAAAGCAACAGCTACTTATATAGGCGGTGAGAAGGTGTATTAAAAATAATCAAACTATATTCGCATAAAAAGTTTAAAAATTTACAGAATGAAGACCTATTTATACCTGATTGCATCAGTATTTATTTTTATCTCTTGTTCAACTAAAACTGAATCTAGTTTTGAACCAGAAACCGAAGCAGATATTATACAATATATAGAAGACAATAACTTAAACGCTATACGAAGTAATTCAGGACTATATTATGTTATACATAATGAAGGATCGGGTCCAAGACCTACCAGTACCTCAAATGTTA
>CAJQMN010000149.1 GCA_905479435.1 uncultured Flavobacteriaceae bacterium
TCTGCAAGAGTATCAAAATACAATACTTCAAAGTCTGTAAGGTCTGGATTTAAAATTGGATCTAAACTGTTTAGTATTTGAGGGGTTTGATCTGCAATTAAATCAAAATCAACAAAACCAGATCGATCTTCATCACAACGTTGAATATCAAAGTCAGTTGAAATTAGAGTAGGTAGAGCATCAACTGTTAATTTAATAGAATTGGAAGTATCATCACAACTGTTACCTGCTCTTTGTAAAAACACCCTGTATAAGTTATTATTTAATGCTAGCTGTAAATTAGTAATTTGTAATGTTGTAGATGTACTTCCATTATAAATTGCGTCATCAATTATAGAATTCCAAGTAGCTCCATTATCAGTGCTAACCTCCCATTGAAAGGTGTCAGCAGTTGAGTCTATAGTAATCGTGGAAGTAGATAGTTGACAGAAAACAACATCTTCAAAAGGGGTATTTAATACTATTGGTGCCCCTATACTATAGTCACTATTGGGTATTGTATAACCATCAGTAATTCCTATTACTATTCCTTGTTCATCAACTGTAACTGGAGAGGAACCTATAAAATCATCATTATCTGCATCTGTATATCCGGCTTCAATAACATCGGTACAATCATCTCCATCGCTATCAGGATCTAAATAGCTAAATATAGTGTCTGCATCTAAATCAGACACCGTATAATTAAGAATGAAGTTATCTGCAACAGTTTCTAAAGCATCAACTAAACCATTCATCCCAACTGAAGTTGAGGAGTTGTCTATAGTTCCATTTAGGTCCGAATCTAATTGTGTATGACCGGCTTCAAATAAATCATAGACACCGTCATTATCTGAATCTAAATCTAAATAATCTAAGACTCCATCATTATCTGAGTCAATAGGTGTTATGGGTGATGTGAAAACATCGTCTAATCCATCTAAATTAGCATCAATACCTGATAAGGCTATGTTAATTCCTTGCGCTTCTATAATGTCGGTTATTCCATCATTATCACTATCTGCGTCAAAAGCATCTACAATTCCATCATTATCTCTATCTATTCCAAAACAAGTTAAAATGATATTACCGTTAAAAGTTGAATTATCTGTATTGTTATTTAAAATATGATTAAAATTCAATTGATTTACACTGTTTGCTACAAGTTTAAATGGAGTAGTTCCATTAGGTGTGGGATTAAATCTAAAACGCACCTCTGAAGCTGAGAAATTATTGATTCCATCTTCAAAAATGTCATCAAAATCAGTATCTACTAAAAGAATGTTGTCAGGATCTATTAATGTGATATTTTTTGTGTTCGGTCCTATGCTAAGAATAAAAGTTTCCCCATTTGTAATTGTATGAGGGATTCCTGAATTTTGAGTAAATTCTATATTGATAGGTTCATTAAAGTCAAGCGTGTAGATTAAATTAGCAGTTGCTCCTGCGTCAATAACTGTTGTGATATTACTTGTTCCATCACCGGATATTGATGAAGTACCGTTTTGAATTAAACTAGATGTTATAAATGTTGCATCTAAAGATCCATCTTCAAAATTAAGAATAGGTGCATTGATATCACTAAAATCAAGATTTACATTTCCTAGAGACTCATCACAATTTAAGATACCATCGTTGTCTAAATCAATATCTACATTATCAATGATAAGATCATTATCTAAATCGTCAGGACATATACTTACAGGTATTATTTGTGATTCAAAAGTTGCTCCAGAACAAATAAGTGTTCCTGTTAGTCTGTAATTTCCTGGTTCAGTTGGAACTAAAGTTCCTGTAACATTTCCAGTACTCACAAATCCAGTACCGTCATCATAAAACCATTCAACTGAATCAAATAAGTCTGTATTTACAGATTGTAAGGTAACATTTGGAATACAATTTCCTAATGAAGAAACATTTGTATCTAAATTAATTTCAGGAGGTGAGGGGAAGCCTGAATAGAAACTTCCTGAGGCAGCAAATCCGTTTTGGTTGAAGTAGGCACAGTAAAGTTCTCCTGAACTTTGAACCGATACATTACCAGAAAGTCCTACCTTATAAGTTTCATAGTTAGGATTGCCATCAACACTAAAAGGGCCCTCGGGAGAAAAATCTGTAATAGGAAGTCCATTTATAGTTATTGTAGCTAATTTATTTGTGACAATTGAAACCCCACCTGAAAAAATAGCATCACCCATTTGGTCTATACTGGCAATATTATCTACATCACCTCTGTTTTCACAGCTAAGTGGTGGAACAAAAAACATTCCTTGGTTAGGAACACTCCCTACTTGGCCTCCAATTCCCTGATAAGCAAAAACTGGATTTGAAGTTTGGACATACAGATTCCCATTTGTGCTGTATTCGTTTCCTTCAATTACATACCATTCACCTGCATTTATGGTAGCTTCAACAGTTGTGTTTGCACCGATAAAAATATCTGTATTGTCTTGATGCGCTACAACAAGCACATTTTCCCAACTATTACCTGTGGCACCTCCGTTACCTTTTACAAAAACATATTCGCTACCTACCTTTGAAAAGTCAACAATTTGATCTATTCCAAAGTCTCTTCCACCATTCCCATCTGCAAAACTTCCTGTACCTGATCCAGAATTTACAACTATAGGCTTGTCTGAGCTCACTAAAGAACCTATTAAATCATTTGGAGTACCACCATAATTTGAGGCCACTGCTATCATATAACTTTGCCCCTCACTTAAATTTACGTTTATAGGAGTGGAGCCTGCATGATTTATAACTGTAATTCCTGTTGGAAAATCTTCAAATGTAATATTGGTGTCATCTTCAGTTGCCATTACTGAGGTATAGGTTAAAAACCCATTGGGTGCATTGTTATTCTCTGTTGCCATTCCCCCAACTCTAAATTCCGTTCCTAAGGCAGATAAACCTTTACTCACAAGAGCACCTGCTTGATATTGATTTGGAAGAGATGATCTAAACCTCACTGAAACATAAATTACATCACTAGCTTCAATGATGTAACCCCTATCTTTAATGATGGTATTTGATAAACTTTCTGGTATTGCTAATTGAGAATCTCCATCCGTATCTAAATTTGCAGATGGATCTCCTGGATCTTCTCCATCTTGAACTATTCTGTATAGAAAAGGATTCGTATTTGTAACGATACCAGCATAATCATTGTCTGGATTCCCGACAGTTTTAATACTAAAGGAGATATTTGCATTTCTTGGTGTAGAAATATAAATATATTGTTCTGAGATATCGTTACCTTGACTGGTGATTGGAGGTATAAAGTGTTTTGTACTTAATTGACCAAATACTGTATTTAATGTTACTAAAAATAATATATGAAATAATAGATGCTTTAGTTTCATGCAGAAAGATGATATAAGTTTTTTTGTAATTTCCAAATATAAGTGAAATTATTACAAACTACTTTTGAAACAATGGTTAAAAAACCTATAATATTAGTTTTTTTTAAAACTTAAATCATATTTTTTGCGATTATTGCCTTGCCTAGCTTTTACCTCCTCAACAGCGAGAAATTCCCTTTTCTTTC
>CAJQMN010000150.1 GCA_905479435.1 uncultured Flavobacteriaceae bacterium
TTTTCAGTTGAGTTTTCTGAACATAAGTTGTACAATAAAGGAGAAAGTACACGCCATATAGATTGGAAACTTTTTGCAAAAACAGAAAAATTATATACGAAAAAATACGAGGAAGAAACAAACTTGCGTTGTCATATTATTATAGATAATTCTGCATCTATGCACTATCCTATTGTAAAAGAACAACAATTAGATCAATTAAATAAAATTGGTTTTTCAGCAGTTGCAGCTGCTTGTTTAATGGAAATCTTAAATAGGCAACGTGATGCAGTAGGCTTAAGTATTTATGCAGACACTTATCAATATTATGCTCCAGAAAAAGGCAGTAATCGCCATAGAAAGATGTTGATAGCGCAATTAGAACTGCTTATGAAAACAAAATCTAATGCATCCACTAAAACTTTTATGTATTTACATGAGATTGCTAAAAAAATTCACAGACGCTCTTTAATTTTTTTATTTACAGACATGTTTCAGTCTAATACACATCAAAAGGAATTGTTTGAAGCTTTACAGCATTTAAAATATAACAAACATGAGGTAGTCTTATTCCATACCTTTGATGGTAACACAGAATTTAATTTTGATTTTGATAATTCTCCTAAAAAATTTATGGATGTTGAAACTGGTGAGACCGTAAATTTATATGCCGAAAACATAAGGGAACAATACACAGATTTAGTTAATTCTTATTTTAAAGAATTGAAAAACAAATGCTTGCAATACAAGATAACCTATGTTCCTGTAGACATACAAGAAGGCTTTCATCAGGTATTAACTCGCTATTTTTTAAGTAGGCAAAAAATGATGTAATTTTCACGCTTTCTGTTTGGATATATAAAAAACTGAGTTATATTTGCAACCGCTTTAGGCAACGGTTTGGTAGTTCAGCTGGTTAGAATGCCTGCCTGTCACGCAGGAGGTCGCGGGTTCGAGTCCCGTCCAGACCGCAAAAAGCACCTCTTTAGAGGTGCTTTTTTTGTTTTATAATGTATTCTCGTACATCTATCTTTATCTAGAATTGCACTCAATAATTTCAATGAAAAAAAGTATAAAGAAAGTGTTTTTAGTATTTTTATACCAGTTTAAATTAGTAAGCGCAACTATTTGTAATTAATTGCACCTTACTAATTCATCAATCTTATATTTTTACCATCTTTATAAAAAAAATAATGATTAAATTTAAGATGTCTTAGTTCATCAAAATGCTATAATATACACCTATGAAAGTCTACCAAATATTTAGAACAATTTTTGTAAGTATAGCTATTCTCTTTTTTCATAACTCTATTTTTAGTCAAAAGTATAAAGAGATGATGAATGATAACTCTTTTAATTTTTATGATGTTGTTAAAGAGGCTGAGTCTTACTTTAAAACAATAGATGTAACTAAAAAAGGGTCTGGCTATAAGCAATTTATGAGATGGGCTGTAGGTAATGAGTACAAATATTATCCTTCAGGAGATAGACTAGCTGTAGATCCAGAATTTGTTGTTAAGGCTTATAAAAAAAATCTTTCTAGTAAACAAGACCAATCAAGTACTACTGTATTAACTAATGGGTGGAGAGAAATAGGTCCATTTGCAATAAATAATATTACGGGTCATTATGCTGCAGGAATGGGAAGGGTTGAAGATTTTTATGTAAATCCAAATAATAAGCAACAAATCTATAGTTGTTCAAGAAGTGGAGGTCTATGGAAAACAGAGAACGAGGGTGCAACATGGTATAGCTTAAGTACTGAAACCCTAGTGGCTTCTGGTGTTAATTCTATAGCTGTAAATCCATCAGATTTTAATCATATATATATAGCCCTTCAAAATGCTAGGAATAACTATTCCTATGGAATTTATGAATCTTCAAATGGGGGAGAATCCTTTACTGAAACCGGTTTTAATCCAACAAATTTGGGTTTAGGAGGTCTGGGGTCTAATTTTAAAATTTATACAGTAAAGCATCACCCAACACTAGAAGATTTTTTAGTAGTTGGAACCTCTAACGGATTATACATAACCTCCAATAATTTTAGTTCTTGGACAAAAATAGTTGACTCAGGTCAATTTATACAAGTAGAATTTCATCCTACAAATGATGCTATTTTTTATGCTTACAATACTTCTCAACGAAATTTAGTTTATGTTTATAATTCTTTAAATAATGAATATTCAACAACAACTATTAATAGTAATAATAATAATTTAGCTACAATAGCGGTTACCGAAAATGCCCCAGATCATGTTTATTTTGCCTCTTCTTCAGGTATTTTTAAATCCATGAACTCTGGTTCTAACTTTAGTTTTATTTCAAATTCGTTTAACAATATTAGTAACATTGGTACTGATGCTTTTGCCGTTAGTAGCTCTAATTATCAAAATCTATTGATTGGTGGAGTTGATGCAGCAAATTCTACCAACGGTGGACTAAGTTTTACTAAAAGAACAGATTGGTATTTAGGAAGTTCATTACATGGTGATGGCTCTTTGGAAGAGAATTATTTCAACAGTACCGCTTATGTTCATGCAGATTTAAGAATTGCAAAATCTATAGACGGTTTGTTTTATGTTGGAACAGATGGTTGTTTAGCAAAAAGTGAGGATGGCGGAGTCACTTGGCAAAATTTAATGCAAATCAATGCACCTCCTATTAGAGAGAATTATAAGTTAGGAATCAGCCAATCTCACAACAAGGTTGCTATTAGTGGTTCTCAAGATAATGGTACTTCCATAAAGAAACCTTCAGAATGGGTAGAAGCCTACGGAGCAGATGGTATGGAAGGAATTGTTTTACCTCTAAATCCAGATTATATGATTGGGAGTTACCAATTTGGTGGAAGAATTAGAACACTCAATGCAGGAACATCTAACACTATTGTAACTTCAAATGGTACAGATGGTTGGTGGGAAGCACCTTTGGCTTATGATCCTAATGATCAGTTTAAAATTTACGATTTTAGAAATGGTGTTTACGTAAGTACAGATTTTGGTCTAAACTACAATTATGTAGGGACCCCCTCATTTTTAAGTTCAAATCTTGGTAATTACTGGTGGCAAATTAGAAATGCTGAAATCGCTCAAAACAATTCAGACATCATCATAGTATCAAGAACTAGTGAGATTGAAAAATCTACAGATGGTGGGATTAGTTTTACTAACATTAGGAATAACTTACCTAATCATATGATTCAAGATATAGCCATAAATCCAAATGATGATAACGATATCATTGTAGTCAATGCTAGCTTCACTGATAATTCTGAAAAGGTTTTCAGATCAATAAATGGAGGCGCTTCATGGATTAATATAACCCATAATATTGGAGATATTCCAGTGCATACTGTTGTTATTGATCATACAAATAACCCCAAGATTTACATAGGGACAGAGGTTGGGGTTTATTATATGCCGCTTGATGGAAATAATTGGGTGTTATATAGCCCTGATTTGCCAAATGTAGCCATTGAAGAATTAGAAATTAATTATGGAGCAAATACTTTGAAAGCAGCAACATGGGGGCGAGGTCTTTGGGAGTATGACTTAGTAGATAGAGCAAGCTATCCCTCAATTGAAAGTACTTCAATTACAGATCCTGTTTCATTAAATTCTCCATTGGAGGGAAGCAATCAGTTTATAACATCTGAAATTATTTATGATGGTAATTTAACTGATGTAAAAGTGAGTTTTTCGATAAACAATCAATCCTTTGATAATTCTATAAATATGTCTAATTCTTCTGGTGACCTTTGGGTTTCAGATCAGGCCCTGCCAAATTCAACATTATCAGGTGATAAGGTGTATTTTAAAGTAATTGCAACAGGCGCTAACAATGATACTTCAAGCACTTATAAATTGATGTACAAAGTGAGTGAATTTATGTATTGTTCTTCCGTTGGCTTAAACGGAACTACATCTGATTACATAAATCAAGTACGATTAGGCGATTTTGTAAATGACTCAGATCAAAATTATTATACCTTATATGATAATCTTGAGCCTATTGAACTAAACGTTGGTGAAACCTATGAACTATCAGTAAGATTAGATTATGCTTTTAATTTGGATAATGCAGCTGCTTGGATTGATTTTAACAGAAATGCTGTTTTTGATGACACAGAATTAATTACGATGTCTCAATATAATAATAACATTTCAAATGGGAGTTTTACGGTACCTGATGATGCTGTTTATGGGCAAAATTTAAGATTACGCGTTAGTAATATTTATAATAATGTTAGCGACCCCTGTGGAAATGCTTTCGGTGAGGTAGAGGATTATATAATAATCGTAAATAATACCCTAGCTATTGACAATTTTGATGAAAATGATAAAACAGTAAGTGTGTACCCTAACCCTTCTTCAAGTGATATATTTCTGAAATCTTCTGAAAATATTTTAAAAGTTGAATTATATGATTTAAGAGGAAGAAAAATAATTCAGCAAAATAATTTAAATAAATTTGAAACACAATTTAATGTAGAACATCTTAAAGAAGCTATCTATATATTAAATGTATATACCAAAGAAAAAATAATTGTAAAAAAAATAGTAAAGAAAAATTAAATTGAAACTTTAAATAATAATAAAGATGTTTGCTCAAAAAAATAAATTATTTATAATAAAGTCTTTTTTCTTCTCTTTGATCCTATTTCTGTCTTGTGAAAATTATAATGTGAAGACTTATGAAATAGGACATGTGAAAACTATTTATGGTGATATGTACTTTTGGCTCTACGAAGAAACTCCATTGCACAAGGCAAGTTTTGTAGAATTATCGAATAATAAGTATTGGGATCGTTTAAGTTTTAATAGAGTCATTGAGAATTTTGTGATTCAAGGAGGATGTCCAGATGTTCCTGAAGGGTTTTCAAATTCGCCTTATCTTATTGAACCAGAATTCATTCCTGAAATTAAACACCTATACGGAGCAGTAGGTATGGGAAGAGATAATAATCCTGAAAAACGATCAGCAGGATGTCAATTTTACATAGTTCATGACACACTTGGAATACCGAGGCTAGATCAAAATTATACTGTTTTTGGTCAATTGTTTAAGGGCTTTGAAGTTTTAAATAAAATTGCAACACTTAAAACAGATTCTTTAGACTCACCAATAGATAGAGTTTCCATTAAAGTAAGTACTCTTAGGCTTTCAAAAAAAGAATTAACTCAATTTGGAGGATTAACTTTTTTAAAATAGAACAATAATTGGAATATTTTTTAGCTTAATTGTTGATGCTATTCTTAGTGTTTTACTAAAAAATTATAAAAAATAAAATTCTAAAACTTAGCATTAGTTTTTATTTTTTACAAAAAAAATGTATTTTTGTTACCATTGTTTTAATCTGTTAAAGCAATGGTAGTAAAAATAAAACCCCTAATCCCCTCATTAAATGGAAACTAACCTTTCTGTA
>CAJQMN010000151.1 GCA_905479435.1 uncultured Flavobacteriaceae bacterium
TAATTCCTAATACACATGCTTGTTCGCATGGAGCAGGACATAAGCGCCCTGTGAATTCCGGAAAATTGTTAGTAGAATGCAATATCCATGAAGCTTTTTGCCATTCTCCTTGATGTACCATATGATTAAAATCTGGAATTAGATTTCCCAAAGGGCAACCACTATGGCAAAAAGGGATACCACAATCCATACAACGTGAACCCTGTTTTGTAATTTCTTTACCTGTAAGAGGAACGGTAAACTCTTTATAATTTTTTACACGATCTATTACAGAAGTGTAGGTTTCATCTTGTCTTTCAATTTCTTTAAATCCTGTTACTTTTCCCATGACATTATGCTTTTGTTAATTCTTCAAACATTGGTTCTTCTGATGCAATACGTTCTAAAGCACGCTTATATTCAGTTGGCATTACTTTTACAAAGTTGTCTATGCTTGTATCCCAATCAGCTAATAATTTAGCACCTTTTTTGCTTTCAGTGTATAAAACATGTTTTTCTATTATTGTTTTTAATTCGGCAGCAGCATCTTCAGAAATATATTCAAACTCGATAGTTTCTGTATTACAGAGACCGTTAGAAAATTTGTTTTCTGGGTCGTATACATAAGCGATTCCACCACTCATACCAGCAGCAAAATTTCTTCCTGTTTTTCCCAGAACAATTACTTTACCGCCAGTCATATATTCACAACAGTGGTCTCCAACTCCTTCTACAACAGCAGTTGCTCCTGAATTACGAACGGCAAAACGTTCTCCTGCGATTCCATTAATATAGGCTTGTCCATTTACAGCTCCAAACAAACAAACATTACCAACAATGATATTGTTTTCTGCTAAAAAATCTGCTTTGGCTGGTTTTTTTATAATTAGTTTCGCACCCGATAATCCTTTTCCTAAATAATCATTGGTATTACCCTCTAGAGTAAACGTTAATCCAAAAGCTCCAAAAGCTCCGAAACTTTGTCCAGCAGAACCTGTAAAGTTGATATTTAAGGTGTCTTCAGGCAAGCCTAGATGTCCATAAATTTTTGAAATTTCATTGCTTATGATAGCCCCAACTGTACGGTTTGTATTTTTAATTGGATAGGCAAGGTTCATTTTTTCTTTTCGATATAAAGCTCTATTAGAGTCTTTTAAAATGGTAAAATCTAAAACATTTTCTAAATTATGATCTTGTTCTTCAGTGTTTTTAAGAATCTTACTTTTATAAGCTGAAGGTCTATGTAAGATGCTAGATAAATCTAATCCTTTTGCTTTGTAATGCTTGATTGCTTTATTTGAATTTATTTTATGTGTTTGACCAACCATCTCAGCTAAAGTTCTATAACCTAATTGAGCCATTATTTTTCTTAATTCTTCAGCTACATAAAAAAAGAAGTTAATTACGTGTTCAGGAGTTCCTTTAAAGTTTTTACGCAATTCTTTGTCTTGGGTAGCAATACCAACAGGACAAGTATTCAAGTGACATTTACGCATCATGATGCAGCCAGAGGCTACTAGAGGAGCGGTTGCGAAACCAAATTCTTCTGCACCTAATAAAGCCGCAATAGCAACATCTCTTCCTGTTTTTAATTGGCCGTCACACTCTACTACAATTCTACTTCGTAAACTATTCATTACCAATGTCTGCTGGGCTTCTGCTAAGCCAAGTTCCCAAGGCAACCCTGCATGTTTTAAAGAGGTTAGAGGAGAAGCTCCAGTACCGCCATCGTAACCAGATATTAAAACAACGTCTGCTTTGGCTTTTGCAACGCCAGCAGCAATAGTTCCAACACCAACTTCGGAAACTAATTTTACATTAACTCTTGCCTCACGATTTGCATTTTTTAAATCAAAAATTAATTGTGCCAAATCTTCAATCGAATAAATATCGTGATGCGGAGGTGGAGAAATCAGTCCTACAAACGGGGTTGAATTTCTTGCATCTGCAATCCAAGGTAAAACTTTATATCCTGGTAGTTGACCGCCTTCTCCAGGCTTGGCACCTTGTGCCATTTTTATTTGAATCTCTTTCGCATTTGTTAAATAATGAGAAGTTACCCCAAATCTTCCAGAAGCTACTTGTTTAATTGCAGAGTTTCTGCTATCTCCGTTTATATCTTTTTGAAAGCGTTTTCTGTCTTCACCACCTTCACCAGAATTAGACTTCCCTCCAATTCTATTCATAGCAATAGCTAAGTTTTCGTGAGCTTCACGCGAAATAGAGCCATAAGACATGGCACCTGTTTTAAAGCGTTTTACAATCTCTGTCCAATCCTCTACTTCTTCCAAAGGAATAGGATCTAGGTTATCGAATTCAAATAAGCCACGAATAGTCATTAAGCTTTCTGCTTGCTCATTAATAGCATTTGCATAAACATTGTAACTATCTTGGTCACTCAACCGAACAGCTTGCTGCAATTTAGATACGGTAGTTGGATTAAATAAATGACGTTCACCATTTCTTCTCCATCGATAATCGCCACCAATATTTAAGCTTAAATTTTTATTAATTTTGTTGTCTGGGTATGCTTGTTTGTAGCGCTGGTCTATTTCTTTTTCAATTTCATACAAGCCAATACCTTCTATCCTTGAAGCTGTGTAAGGAAAATATTTTTCTACAAATTGGGAGTTAAATCCAACAATCTCAAAAATTTGAGAACCTCTGTAGGAATGCAGTGTAGAGATACCAATTTTGTTCATTACTTTCAAAATCCCTTTTCCAATTGCTGTATTAAAATTGTCAACAGCTTTTTGCTCATCCATACCAGTAATGAAACCTTCTTTAACTTGCATTCTGATAATTTCATTTACCATATATGGGTTTACAGCACTTGCACCATAACCAAATAAAGTGGCAAAATGATGTGGCTCACGTGGTTCTGCAGATTCAATGATAATATCAAAATAAGAGCGTTTACGTAAACGGTTTAATTGATGATTTACATAAGAACAAGCAAGTAAAGCCGGAATTGGTGCAAGTTTTTGACTGATTCCTCTATCAGAGAGAATGATAATATTATTCTTTTTTTCTAAGGCTTTCTCAACTTGAATAACAATCTTATCCAATGCATCTTCAAGACCATTTAATCCCTTTGATTTTGTATATAAAATTTTAATAGTTTCTGCTTTGAAACTTTCAATATCGAGTGATCTAATTTTTTCTAAATCAGCATTAGAAATCACTGGGTTTTGAATTCTTAGTTTTCGACATTGTCGCTCTGTGATGCTAAAAATATTTCTATCTTTTCCTAAATTTAAACTTATGTCCGTTACAATTTCTTCACGAATTCCGTCTAGAGGCGGATTTGTAACTTGAGCAAATAATTGTTTAAAATAATTAGAAATTAATTGAGGTCTATCAGATAAAACAGCCAATGGTGTATCAGTTCCCATTGAACCTAGTGCTTCTTTACCCGCCAATGCCATTGGCGTAATTACCTCTTGAATATCTTCAAAGGTATAATTAAATAATCGTTGGCGTGTTTTAATATCAATAGATTCTATAGGGCAAGTTTCATTTGTATAAGGTACATCCTTTAAATGCAAACGTGTTTTATCTAACCATTCTTGATAAGTTCTCTCAGAAACAATTTTACTTTTGATTTCTTCATCTTCAATAATTCTTCCTTCATTCATGTCAACCAAGAACATTTTTCCTGGTTCTAATCTTCCGTGTTCTTTTACATCTTCAGGAGTAACATCTACAACACCAATTTCTGAAGACATAATTAATTTACCGCTTTTAGTAACTGTATATCTTGATGGTCTTAGACCATTCCTGTCTAATAAAGCTCCAATATAGTCTCCGTCTGTAAAAGGTACAGAGGCAGGGCCGTCCCAAGGTTCCATAATACATGCATTGTATTCATAAAAAGCTTTACGCTCTTTAGACATGGTTTTATGTTTTTCCCAAGCTTCAGGAATCATCATCATCATAATTTCTGGCAATGAGCGACCTGTAT
>CAJQMN010000152.1 GCA_905479435.1 uncultured Flavobacteriaceae bacterium
GTTGTTAAATTTGGAGGAACGGATACAGACGGAGACGGAATTTATGACAAATATGATGCATGTCCAGAAGTAGCTGGATTAAAAGAATTTAACGGATGTCCTGATACCGATGGAGATGGAATCATTGATGGTGAAGACGCTTGTCCATCTGTTGCAGGTTTAGCTACGTTAAATGGTTGTCCAGATGCAGATTCAGATGGGATTGCAGATAAAGACGATATGTGTCCAAATGCAAAAGGAACTAAAGCCAACAATGGATGTCCTGACACTGATGGAGATGGTATTGTAGATAAAGACGACAAATGTGCTTCTGTTTCAGGTCCAAAAGCTAATGGAGGATGTCCATGGCCAGATACAGACGGAGACGGAGTATTAGATAAAGATGATAACTGTAAGAACGAAGTAGGTCCAGCATCAAACAACGGATGTCCTGAGCCAGTAATTACAGAAGTTGCTGAGAAAAAAATGGGAGAGTTTGCCAAGACGATCTTATTTAATTCTGGAAGAGCAACATTCTTACCAACAGTTTCAGATAAGTTAGACGGTATCGTTAATATTATGAAAGAGTTTTCAAAAGCTACTTTTATGATTGAAGGTCATACTGATAGTACTGGAAGTAAAGGTTTAAATGCTAAACTTTCTACTAAAAGAGCTGCTGCTGTAAAAGATTATTTAGTTCAAAACGGAGTTGACGCTTCTAGATTAGATTCTAAAGGTTTTGGAGAAGATAATCCAATCGACACCAACAAATCAAGAGCCGGAAGAGCTAACAACAGAAGAGTTGAAATTAAAGTTACTAATGAGTAATATTTAATATAAAATTATAGAAAAAGCCTCATCATTTGATGAGGCTTTTTTTTTGATCTTTTTTAAAAATATTATAATTAAAAAGCTTTTTAACGTCAGGTAAATATTTTACCTTTGCAGCCTAAAATGAGCGTTTATTTAGCTCTTTCTAAGAAATTAATTTAAAGTAAGAACAATGTCTACAATAACAGGTAAAGTATCTCAAATTATAGGTCCAGTAATTGATGTCGAGTTTAACACAGAATCAGCTGTACTTCCTAATATTTATGATTCATTAGAAATAAAAAAAGCTGATGGTTCTATTTTGGTTTTAGAAGTTCAACAGCATATTGGAGAAGATACTGTTCGTACCATTTCTATGGATGCAACTGACGGATTACAAAGAGGTCAAGAAGTTGTTGCTACTGGTAACCCAATTCAAATGCCAATCGGAGGAGATATTTATGGAAGGTTATTCAATGTAACTGGTGAAGCCATCGATGGTCTTGGAGATTTACCTAAAGAAGGAGAACAAGGTTTACCAATTCATAGATCTGCTCCAAAGTTTGAAGATCTATCTACATCTACAGAAGTATTATTTACTGGAATAAAAGTAATTGATTTAATTGAGCCGTATTCTAAAGGAGGTAAGATTGGATTATTTGGTGGTGCTGGAGTAGGTAAAACTGTTTTAATTCAAGAATTAATTAATAATATAGCAAAAGGGCATGGTGGTCTTTCTGTATTCGCAGGAGTAGGTGAAAGAACCCGTGAAGGAAATGATTTATTAAGAGAGATGTTAGAATCTGGAATTATCAAATATGGTGATGATTTTATGCATTCTATGGAAGATGGAGGATGGGATTTGTCTAAAGTAGACAAAGCTGGGATGAAAGACTCTAAAGCAACTTTTGTATTTGGACAAATGAATGAACCCCCTGGAGCACGTGCTAGAGTAGCATTATCAGGCTTAACAATTGCAGAATATTTCCGTGATGGTGCTGGAGAAGCACAAGGAAAAGATGTATTGTTTTTCGTAGATAACATTTTCCGTTTTACACAAGCAGGATCTGAAGTGTCAGCACTTCTTGGGCGTATGCCTTCTGCAGTAGGTTATCAACCAACATTAGCAACCGAAATGGGAGCAATGCAAGAACGTATTACTTCAACAAAAAAAGGGTCTATTACTTCTGTACAGGCTGTTTATGTACCTGCTGATGATTTAACAGATCCAGCACCTGCAACAACGTTTGCTCACTTAGATGCAACAACCGTATTATCTCGTAAAATTGCTGAATTAGGAATATATCCAGCAGTGGATCCTTTAGATTCTACATCCAGAATTTTAACAGCTGAAATTTTGGGAGATGAACATTATGATTGTGCACAAAAAGTAAAAGAGTTATTACAACGTTATAAAGAATTACAAGATATTATCGCCATTTTAGGAATGGAAGAGCTATCAGAAGAAGATAAGCTAGCTGTTTCTAGAGCAAGACGTGTTCAACGTTTCTTATCACAACCTTTCCATGTTGCAGAGCAATTTACAGGAATTCCAGGTGTATTGGTAGATATTAAAGAAACCATTAAAGGGTTTAATATGATTATGGATGGTGAACTAGATCATTTACCAGAAGCAGCATTTAACCTAAAAGGAACTATCGAGGAAGCAATTGAGGCTGGAGAAAAAATGTTAGCTGAAGCCTAAAATTATAACCTATGCATTTAGAAATAGTATCACCTGAAGCTGTATTATTTTCATCAACTGTAGATTCTATATCAGTACCTGGTACTGACGGTGAATTTCAGATGTTAAACAATCATGCTGCTGTAGTGTCTACTTTAAAACAAGGAACCATAAAAATTCACGTTCATACTCAGGAACATTTAGAATTAGATGAATTACATGCAAAGATTGTTGCTCATTCAGATGATGATAAAGTTTTAACCTTGAGTATTTCGTCTGGAACTATCGAGTTAAAAGACAATAAAGCTATTATTTTAGTAGATTGATAGTCGTTTGTCATTCCACAATAAAGAAACCTGAATATATGTATTCAGGTTTTTTTATTAAGGATAATTTTATGGTTCTATAAAAAAAGCATCTCAATGAGATGCTTTTTTTATTTGTAAGCTTCTGGTTAATTACCAGTAACTTTTACATTGTCTATTTGAAAAGTAGTTGTTACTCCACCGTCTGCTCCTTCATACCTAAAAGCTACATGTAATTTTCCTGTTAAACAAGAAATATTAATAGATCCAGAACTTGAGAAGCTATTATAGCCACCAGATGGTCCGGAGGATAATGCAGCGTCTAATCTTAACCAAGTAGCAGTTGTTACATCTCCGGTAAAATTAGATGAAACATATGTTGAGAGTGCGTTTCCATTGTCGTAACCTGTATTCGTTTCAAAGGTTAATTCTTCATCTGTAGTGCCATCTAAATCAATTTCTGGAGTCACTAGCCATGTTTCTAATGGAGTTTCATTGCTCCTGTAAGCAGATATTTGCACATATCTATTTCCACTAAAACTTCTAGAAGAATATAATGTACTCCCTCCATTTACGTTTACATTTGTCCATCCAGCATCTGTAATATCATTTGCAGAAGTAATATTTTCAAAATCTTCTTCAAATAACACAACACTTCCACCAACAGCGTTTTCACCACACTCCAAAACAGGTGGGTCACATCGTTCAGTATTTGTAAATTCTAAATCTGATGGAGCATTAACTATGGCAACTAAGAATTCTGATCTGTAGTCTTTAGACAACACAGCGCTAAATACTCCGCTACCAGTGGGAACAATATTTGATTTAAAACTTGCAAATGTACTGGTTTGAAGTGGTATCGTTTTTTCTGTACCACATTCAAAGATTGTTCTGAATCCATCAAACTCATCATCTGATTCCCCTGCAAAAGTTTTACCTAAATCAGCTTTAGCGATTTGTGCAGAAGTTAATTGAATCATAGTATTGATATGATCTCCTGTAATTGCCGATAATTCAATAGTGTTTGGAACTATAGTTGAAACAGTAGCTGATCTAAAAATGTGATCAGCAACTGATGTAGATGGTATGTCATCTACTCGATCTCCATTAAGAACACCTAAAACATATTTTCCAGGAATACTATTTGTTGGATTTATATAATTAGCACTTTCACCGTCATCGTATGAAACTGTTAAGCCGTCTAATTTTATATAAACTTTTCTTCCTAGGTCATAGGTTTCATTTAAGGAAGTTTTGTTTAAGATAACTTCAATTCCAGCAGTAGCATTTTCAGGACTATCTTGAATAATTATTTTTTTGTAAAAATTTCCTGCTGCATCTGTAGAGACTACATACCCTTCAATATAAGTTGGGTTGCTCTCATTATCATAAAAGGTATAAATTAAATCACCACTAGCATTATATTCTTGTTGTAAAGCACTTTTAATTGCTGAAATACTTGAATTTGTTGAAATATTAGGTTCTTCTACCGTTATGTTCGGTACATCAAATTCACCATCTTCAACACAAGAGATGATTGTAATGGCTGTCAATAAGAATGCTATAATGCCATAAAATTTAGTTGTTTTCATAAGTATATTTATTAATAAAATTTTCAATGTTTTTTAAAATCTGTAATTAAGGCTTAAGAAATAAGTAGTTCCTCTACCAAACCAGTATTTATTTCCAAATACAGGAATATCAAGACTCTTATCTTCTTTTAGTTGTCTATAATTTGCGTTTCTACCCTGTTCAAAACCACCTGATTTGTATTTGGTGTCAAATATATTTCCAATACTTGCAAATAAACTGATGTATTGATTTCCTATTTTCCAGGATTTTCCTCCAATCATATTTACTACCATATAATTATCAAATCTTTCTTGCTGTAATAGCTGTCTTGCAATATCTTCATCGTAATCATTAAATGGAATACCTCCATCGTCAGCAAAATTTGAAGTCCTTGTTAAAGGAGCAATATCAACATAAACGTTATCAAAGAAATTAGCAGTAGCACTCACAAACCAATAGTCTGGGTCTCTATACTCAAATCCTACAGAGTAGGCTGTTTGAGGACCTGCAGCTAGTTTGTAATTTTTTAGGTTAGAAGCACCAAAATCTTTACGACCATCTATAAAACCAGCATCTTGAGATCTGGTATTATTTTCGGTAGTTAAATAAAGGTTAGGATTATTATCATAGGTGTATTGTCCAAAATTACCAGCAGCTTTTAATTTTATTGTTGGGGTTACTTGAGCTTCTACTCCAAATTCTGCACCAAAGTGCTTTTTATCAATTCCTGATAAAATTTCTTGTACAAATGCAGTATTATCTCCACCAATACCATCGGCAAAGAAAAACGAGATTTCTGTTGCATCTTGTATTTTTGTGTAGTACCCTGTTAGTTTAGCCTGTAAGAAAGGACCTCTAAAAATATAACTTGCGTCTGCAGAAAGCACTTTTTCACTGGTTAAATTCTCTACAGTATTGTTGTTTTCTCTAGAATTAGAAAAGGAGTTTCTTAAGTTTGGAGCTTTTGTTAAATATCCGGCGTTAATATCAACAATATGACGTCCAGATATTTTATAAGTCATCCCACCTTTTGCTCCATAATTCGTGAAGTTTAACTCCTCAGATTTACCGTATGAATTTTCTGGAAAACCACCATTTTGGAATAATCCGTCTCTTTGGTGTGAAGTATTAGAAATGGATGTAGCCAGATAAAAATCTACTTTATTAAATTTGAACTGTCCTTGTAAAAAGCCATCAACTACATTTGAGTATAAATTAAAGTTATATTTAAATACATCTCCAGTTCCAGCTATATATAGTGGGTTTAATAAGTTATTTTGTTTTTCATCAAAAGTATCTGCAAATGAATCTGCATCTAAATAACCTGTTCCTCCTAATAAATCAATAATCTCAGCAAAGTTTTTAGATGTTAATTGGGTGTATTGTACCCTAGCATTTAATTTAAAGTCATCAGAAATATCTTTATTTAAAATGGTATTTACAGTAAACTGAGTATCATCATTTCTATCTTCATAAAGTACGTAAGATGAATTCCCATTATTGTTTGTATTTGCATTGGCATTGTATAAGCTGTTCCAATTCAATTGACCATCATTCACGAAATTTTGTTGGATTTCATAGATGTTTGAATAGCCTTGTCTAAGACCGTAACTAGGCAGTTTTTGGTAATATGTAGGGTCTGGATTAGAAGCACCTAAATTAACTATGTATGGGTTTCCTTCACCATCAACTGCATCTCCATCAACTTTAGTTCCATTATTATCAATTCTACTATTCCCAATATTTCCCGTTTGGTATGAAGCATTGGTATTTAGTGATGTAGTTTCGTTGATGTCCCAATAATGGTTTAACATTAATATGGGTTCGGAAACTTCCTTTATACGTGAGTTTCTAATTTTTCCATCTTGAGTTCCCCAATAAGAATTGTACTGAATACCTCTTAAGTCAAATACTTCTTGCGTTTGAGGAGCAGACTTACCTCTTCTGTTTAAAGCAGTAATAGAGGTGAAACTTAGACTATGTTTATCATTAAATTTCTTTTCAACTGATCCAAAAAAGGAAGTAGCATTATACATTGTACCATCTACAAATCCTTCTCTACCTTCTCTTCTACTTGCAGCTACAGTAAATGCCCATCCATCTTCGGATAATCCAGTAGAATGAGTTGCCATAGCTCTGTGAATATAACTTCTATTAGAAGAGGCGTATGAAATTCGTGTTCCTGTTCTTTGCTCTGATGGTCTAACATTTATATTTGTTGATCCTAAAATACCACCAAAAGTATAATCAGAGGCTCTTAATCCATTGCTGAATTCTTGGTTTCTTAGTACATCATTTAAACCTCCCCAATTACTCCATTGTGGCCTTCCATTGTAGAGCTTATTCATTTCAATTCCATTGATAAGAACTTTTCCATTCTCTGAGTCCAAACCACGTATTCTAAAAAATGAAGAACTAAATTCAAAAGCTGCGGTTCTGAGATAAATATCTCTCGATGCCTGAAGCAATCCAGATATGTTGTCTGCAGCACTTGTATCATCATTTAACTCATCGTCAGTTAAGGTAACTGTACTTAAATCTTCTTCTTCACTTAAATCTTCATATAATAAAACAGTTCCTAAATCTACTGTAGTACCTGACAGTTCTACTGGAAAATTTTGTGTTTCATATCCTTTTAAGGAAATTTCAAGGACGTAAGAACCATTTGTTAAGTTCTGAAGAATAAAAACACCGTTATCGTTAGTGACAGTGTTTGCTGTATTTTTTTTAACGTTGATAGCAACCCCCTTTAGTTGAGTGTTTTTTTCGCTATCTACAACTACTCCCTTAATTACATTTTGAGCAACTGTGCCAAAAATGACTCCAAAAAAAAGTAATAAAGTTGTAATAAAATTTTTCATTGATTACTTGATTGTTTTAAATTATTTGCTGTTAAAGCAAGTTCAAAATTACCAAAATTAATTGATGTATTTGTTAAAATTAAAATATTTAACGGAAAGCTATAAATTAGTTCTTTATGTTTGTACTTTAAAATTATTTTAAACATGAAAAAAATACTTTTTTTATTTATTCTATTTTCTTCCTCAATTATTTTCAGTCAAAATAAAGGGAAGGAATATACCATTAGAACTGTTGCATTTTATAATCTCGAAAATTTATTTGATACGATTAATGATGTTACAAAAAATGATGAAGCAAGTCCAATGATGGAATTGAAGGAAAATCGTTCTAAAGT
>CAJQMN010000153.1 GCA_905479435.1 uncultured Flavobacteriaceae bacterium
TTTTTAATATTTTTTAAAATTGAAGTAAATATTTTAATGTTGGGGTTTTTAATTATTTTAATTCCAATTTTAAAAAAAACATTTGATAATAATAATCTTTTAATTTCTTTTTTAGCTTATTCATTAATGTCTTTCGTTACTATTAGATTACTTAATTATCAGATTGATACTATCGTAGATATGTCAATTATTGGTTTTGTTTTGGTTTTAATGTTACTATTAAATTACTTATTGAGAAAACTTTTTATAAGTGAAGCTAAGCTATTGTCTTTTAGCGCTATATTTACTTTTTCAATTTGTGTTTTGGCTATTATTATTAGAGATCAACCATTGTTCTTCATCAATTTAACGGTTTTTACAGCTTCATCTTGTTTGTTATTTCATAATAAATTAAATAAAAAACATAAAATTTTAATAACTCAAAGTGGAAAATCAGTTATATTATTTTTCTTAGTAGCATTGGGATCCTATTTGCTAAAGTCATTTCTATAAATTAGGTATTATCTAAACATATTATTTATCTTTATTTTTCTTATGACTAATAAAGAACTATTTTGACTAAACATGTTTGTATTATAGGAGCCGGGCCCTCCGGACTTCCTGCCATCAAAAACTTAATTGATGCAGGAATATCAGTAGTAGCTTATGATTACAATAGTGATGTAGGTGGTAATTGGATTTACAACGAAAATGAAAGCCATTCTAGTGTTTTTGAAACCACCCACATTATAAGCTCAAAAACTTTATCTCAATATGAAGATTTTCCTTTTAGTCCAGAGGTTTCTGATTATCCTTCCCATGAAGAACTTAGGAGCTATTTTCAATCCTATGCCAAATACTTTGGTCTTTACCAACATATTGAGTTCAATACGCTTGTTAAAAGCTGTGAAAGAAAAGATAATGGTTATTGGGAAGTAACCACCCTAAAAGATAAAAAAAAGCAAGTAGAAATCTTTACAGACTTGGTTGTTTGTAACGGCCACCATTGGGAACCTAAATATCCTAACTATCCGGGTAAGTTTTCAGGTAAATTTTTACATTCCCATCACTATAAAAAAGCAGCTCCTTTTGCTGGCCAAAAAGTCTTAGTTATCGGTGGTGGAAATTCTGCTTGTGATGTAGCTGTAGAGTCAAGTCGAGTTAGTTCTAAAACAGCCCTAAGTTGGAGAAGAGGATATCGAATTATCCCTAAATTTTTAATGGGCAAACCAACTGATGTTTTTGCTACAAAGATGAGTTTTTTACCAATTTTTCTAAGAAATATTGTAGCGGGTTTAATTGCTAATATCAATAACGGGTCAAATAAAATCTATGGATTACAAAAACCAGAGCACAAATTTGGAGCAACACATCCAACAATCAATAGCGAATTGCTATATAAAATCAGACATGGTAAAATAAAACCCAGGGTAGAAATTGACCGATTTGATGGGAGGAAAGTATTTTTTAAAGACAATACTAATGAGGAGTTTGATGTAATAATTGCTTGTACTGGTTTTGCATTAGCACATCCTTTTTTTGATGAAAAATTTTTAAACTACAGAGAGGGCCCAGTTCCACTTTATTTAAAAATGTTTCATCCGAAATACGATAATCTTTTTTTTATAGGGATGTTTCAACCTCTAGGATGTATTTGGCCAGGTGCAGAACAGCAAAGTAAATTACTAGCTTTGGCATTAAAAAAAATATGGAAACGACCTTCAAATATTAAATCTTTGTGCGAACGAGAGGTTAGTCATCCTCATATGAAACAAATCAATACCAATAGACATAGAATTACTGTAGACTTCCATCGTTTTATGAAGGATTTAAGAAGCCAAATTAAAAAAGCAGTTTAAAAAAATAATATTATTTTTATCTACCATAAATAGTTTGAATAGTATAATATTAAAGTTCAAACCCAGATAAATATATGCTTAAATTAAATATAAAGTTTCTTTATTATCCTTTAGTGAAAAGGCTTCCTGCTGCCTTAATTTTCTTATTCACATATAGCAACTTAATTTCTGGCCAAACTATTAATGAGTTGGGGAGCCCTTTTGTAAAAAATTTTTCAAAAAAGGAATTTAAAAATGGGTTCAAGGTATTTGATATATCTCAGGATGATAATGGTGAAATCTATTTTGCTAAACCAGGATCTTTGATGCAGTATGATGGTTTTTCTTGGCATAATTACACTACCAAGGATCAATCTGATTTAAGAGCCGTTCTTTATGACAATCAACGTATTTACACTGCCGGTATAGGTGGTTTTGGATTTTGGTTTAAAAATGATAAAGGAATTTTAGAATATTCAAGTTTATACTTTAAATACCCTACAAAGAATGCACCATTACTTCCTGTATTTTTAAATATTGAGTCAATAAATGATATTGTTTATTTTCAGTCTTTTCAACAAATTTATAGTTATAATCCAAAAAGCGGTCAGTTGAATACACTTCCCGCAATTAAGGGCTTTAGCAAACTTTTTTCCTCTAATGATAGAGTTTTTGTTCAAGACGTTTCTATTGGCTTATTTGAAATTATAGATAATCAAAAAAAAATAATTAAAGGTTCAGAAAATATATCTTTTGACATTATTGATGTATTTGAAGTTTCAAAGAAAAGCTTAATTATTGTCACAAAAAATAATGGTTTTTGGCTTTTAGAAGATGGTTTGTTACAAAAGAAAAAATGGAAGGTAAACATCGAAATTGAAAAATCTATAGTTACAGATGTAGAAACTTATATAAACGACGTATTTGTAGTAGGAACCCTTAGAGATGGGTTTTATGTTATTTCTAAAGCTGGATTAAAATTAGCACATTTTAATAAGAATAATGGAATATCAAATAATGCCATTCGTAAAATTTTTGTAGATAACAATCACAACATTTGGTTAGGAACAGAATCTGGTATTAGTTATTTAGAATTAAATAGCAATACTAAATATTTACTTGACAATAAAAGTGGTTTTGGAACAGTATATACAAGTTTTTTAAAAGGAGCATCATTATATCTTGGAACATACCAAGGTCTTTTTGTAAAAGACATAACAAATTCTTTTTCCGAGCCAAAACTTGTTAATAACAGTACAGAGCAAATTTGGAATATAGATGAAGTTGATGGGGACTTAATCGTTGGTAGCGATAAAGGGCTTTCAGTTGTTCGCGATAATTCATTAGAAACCATTCATTTGGAGGGTGGAGCGTGGACTTTTATTAAACATCCTAAAATTGAAAATCTAATGTATGTAGGTTTTTATTCTGGAGTAGCTGTTTTTAAAAAAATAAATAATCAATGGAATTTTATAAGAAAATTCGAGAATTTTGGAGAATCTTCAAGGTTTTTAGAATTTGATCAATATAATCAATTATGGGTTGCTCACCCCTCAAAGGGATACTATAGATTAAAATTATCGGATAGTGCCACAGAATTGACAGATGTTGAATTTTATGGTGTTGAAAATAAAAATATATCAACTTATGCCTATTTCTGTAAAATTGATGGAAATTTGGTTTTTTACAATCCAGAGGGTTTTTTCTATTACGATGCCATAGCTAATGAATTTATAAAAGCTAATTATCCATCAGAAATATTTAATGGTCTTCTTAATATTAATTTTATTTTTCAAGATGAAAATATTTTTTGGTACTCTACACCAAATTATATAGGGTACGTTATTAGAAGTGGTAATGATTTTAATAAAATCCAAGAGCCTTTTTATGCAATTTGGGATCGTCATTTAAAAGATTTTAATAATGTCAAAAAAATTAATAACTCTATTTATGCATTGGGTGTAGATAATGGTATGATATTTCATGACATTGATAAAATTTTAAATAAAACCCCTCCAGTATCTCCCATAATTAAATCATTACAATTTATCAGTTCAAAGGATACGATTAATGCTCCTTTAAATTTGAAAAATGATTTAAACATTCCCTACAGCAATAATTTTTTAAAAATTAAAGTTGCATTACCTAAGTCTCCAATAAGTAATTCAAGACAATTTCAATATAAATTAAGTGGGTTAGAAAATAAATGGTCTAATTGGGTTAATCAATCCGAAATTAAATTGCCTTCACTTAATTCAGGGAATTATGTGCTAGAAGTAAGAGCAAAAATTGAGGTTAATCGTGTAACTGAAAGTATTAAAATACCTTTTTATATTTCTTATCCATGGTATATTTCAAGAACTGCAAAACTAGTTTATCTATTGTTGTTTTTTATAATATTTATTGGTTATAGAGCATTCTTGAAAACAAAGAATAATAATTATGTAAAAAAGTTAAAACAATTAGAAAAACAAAAAAGAGAACGTCAAAAAGAAAAGTTTGAGTTGGAAAAACTCGCTACAGATAAGGAACTATTGTTATTAAAAGAGAAAAATTTGAATTTAGAAATTAAAAAGAAAGACTTTGCACTAGCCTCTTCAACTTTAAATAATATCAAAAAGAAAGAACTTCTTATAGACTTAATTAAGGACATAAAAAATATAGATGAAGCTAAAGAAGATAGTTCTCTTCATTATTCTCTAAAAAAATTAATAAAAAAAATAGACAATCATATTGTTGATAAAGAAGATTGGTTGGCTTTTGAACTTCATTTTAGAAACTCACATTCTCAGTTTTTCGATAACCTAAGAAAAAAGCATCCAGACTTGTCTTCAAATGAAATTAAATTAAGTGCTTATCTTAAATTAAATCTTTCTTCCAAAGAAATTGCATCGCTTATGAATGTAGCGATTACAAGTATAGAACAAAGCAGATATCGATTAAGGAAAAAATTTAACCTATCTAAAGAGGTGAACTTGTCAATATACATACAAAGTTTTTAATTTTTTTAAAAAACTGTTTTTCAGCTATTTATAATTTTTAACAAAGTTTTTGTAGAGGTTAAATTTCTTTTTTTATAGCTTTTGTAAAGGTTTCTTTATTGTCGTTTGTTGGTTTAACAATTACCTTTGTAATATTAGTGTCAACTATATTTTATTAAATATTTTTTAACTAGGTATATTAAATTATTAATTTATAATTCTTTTACAATGAAATCAAAATTACTATTCATTCTATTATTAAGTTCATTTATTATAAATGCTCAAGAGGTTACTCATATAGATTTTGATGATTACAACGCTAATATTGTTTTTAATAGTTGGAATACTTCTTCAACTTTTTCTAAAGTTGCCAACCCAGTTTCTGATGCTACAAACCCCTCTGCTTTTGTTGGTCAGTTTACTGCAGGTGATAATAATGATATTGGTATTGGAGTCATTGATCCTACAACTGTTTTTACATCGCCTTTTAATTTAGTGTCAAATTCTATTTTTAAGATGAAAGTCTTTTCTACGGAAGAGATAGAGGTCACTTTTCATTTAGAAAACTCACCAGATTGGGGTAATTTCATTGAAGTATCTGACTCTGTTGAGTCATCTGATGTAAATCAATGGGTTGAATTAACGTTTGATTTTAGTAGTTATTCTAATATTTTTATGAATAATATAGTTATTAAAATTGGTGGATCTAATACAACCCAAGGTGATATTTACTTTTTTGATGATATTAAAGGTCCAGAATTATACACTTCTCCTGCTCAAGAATTTTCTCCAGCAGATGGTGAGGTAGACACCACAATATCTACAAATTTAGAAATTACTACTAATGATTTTTTCAGAAATTTAGATGATTCGGAAATCACAGATTTAACAAATAATGTTGCTGTTAAAATAGGTGATGAAAATGGTGTTGATGTTCCTTTTTCCGCAAGCATAAATCAAGATAAAAATAAAATTACAATAAACCCATCTATAGATTTAGAGAATTCTACAATTTATTGGTATGGTATCATTGATGGCTCTATTGAATATTCAGATGATACGCCTGTTACAGGAGTGTCTGCAAGTTTTACAACAAAAGAGGCCGTAACTGGAGATATTAATGAGATGCTTTTTGATTTTGATACCACAAATACAAATATTGGATTTGAATCTTGGGGTGGAGTTGGTTTTGCTGTTATTGAAAATCCTGATCAGTCTGGAATCAACATTTCAGATAATGTTGGTGAATATACATACAATGGAGGAAGTGCAGGTTTAGAAAACTCTTTAGTAAATGGTGTTACTCCATTATTGCCGCTTGATTTTGCTGAAACTCCATTTATAAAGGTAAAAGTATGGGTAAATAAGCCCGTCGGTGTATCAATTAGATTACAAAACTATCCAGATTATGGTCAGGGTGAAGAACAAACAATAGAAGTAACAGAAATTAATACTTGGGTAGAATTGGTCTTTAATTATGGAGCTGTGACTGCAACTAATTATGATAGAGCACAAATTTATTTTGATAAAGACGGTACTGGAGGATCCTCTATTGGTGATACTTATTATTTTGATGACTATCTCAAAAGTAATGTAGCACCAGTTGTTCAAAATACGCTAAATCCAGAAAATAATGCATCAGATGTTGCATTAACAACAAAGCCAGTAATTTCATCTAATTTTCAATTCAGAAATATTGATAATACTTCTATTGAAGATGCTTCTAATGTTGTAGAATTGAGAGAAAATGATGCAAACGGTGCTTTAGTAGCTATGACAGCCTCTCTAAGTTCAAATAATTCCAATATTACAATTAGACCAGATGTATTACTTACTGCAAATACAACCTATTGGTATGGGATTAAAGAAAATACTATTGAATACGCTGAAAATGAAGAACTTGTAACAGCAGTTTCAGCAACTTTTACAACTACTTCAACAGCTATTAACTTAGTTACTTATGATGACTTTGATGGAAATTCATTAACAACTATTATTGAGTCTATGGGAGATCCAGCAGCTCCTTTTACTACTGTTTCTGATCCAGCTGGAGGAGCTAATATGGTAAAGAAATGGGAAAAAGGTAACTCATGGGGTGGCTGGGAAAGAATTCACCTACAACTTAACGCCCCATATGATGCTACTCAGGATGATATATTTTCTTTTAGAGTGTATTCACCAGTAACAACAGGAATTAGATTTAAAGTTGCTGATGCCAGAGATGATAGTGAAATAAGTGCTCAATATGAAACGGATGAAGAAATTATATTTCAAAATCAATGGCAAACGGTATATTTAAATACTTCTGAACTTGCAGACGGTGTTGAGTTTGATCATGTATTTATTTTTCTAGGACGAGGAGATACCACAAATACAACTTTTTATATAGATGACATAAAAGGACCTCAATTACAAGGCACTGCTTCAGTGAATGAATATACTAAAGTAGGTGTAGAATTTTTTCCAAATCCAACAACCGATATGATTTATTTTTCAAATTTAGATGGGGAAAAAGATATTCGTATTTTTGATATTAATTCTAAACAAATTTTTGAAAAAACAATAAATTCAAATGAGTTGTCAATTAGAAACTTAAAACCTGGTTTGTATTTCATACAAGTTAATGGTCAGTTTAAGAAACTAATAAAAAAATAACATTTAAAGTATATATATTAAAAGTTTACAGCAGGAAGAATTATCCTGCTGTGCTACTTTTTTTTAAACACATTGTATGAATAAATTAACCGTTTTATTTTTTAAAATTATTCCATTTTTATGCTTGTTTTTTCCAAGTATTTTACTTTCTCAAACTGTTATAGTTTCAGGTGAAGTTGTAGATGAAAAAGGTGAAGCACTTCCCGGTGTATCAATAATTGTTGAAGGAACTACAAATGGAGCTGAAACAGATTTTGATGGAAATTATGTTATTAATATTACTACTCCAAATGCAGTATTACAATTTTCTTATTTAGGCTTTGAAACTCAAAAAATTAAAGTTCTAGATCAAAAAAAAATTAATGTAATTTTAAAAGAGAGTGCAGATCAACTAGACGAAATTAGGATTGTTGCTTTTTCAAAGCAGAAGAAGAATAGTGTTATAGGTTCAATGACATCCATTAAAGCCTCAGAATTAAAACAACCAACTTCAAACATTACGAATACCTTAGCAGGTAAAATTTCTGGTTTAATATCTTATCAAAGATCTGGTGAACCTGGTCAAGACAATGCTGCATTTTTTATTCGAGGAGTTACAACATTTGGATTTAACAATAGTCCTTTAATTCTATTGGACGGTTTACAAATTACTACTTCAGATTTGGCTAGAATAGAGCCAGATAACATTGCAACTTTTTCAATTATGAAAGATGCAACAGCAACATCTTTATATGGTGCTAGAGGAGCAAATGGTGTGGTACTGGTTACTACTAAGGAAGGGAAAAAAGGAAAAGCTAAGGTCTCTGTTCGCTTTGAAAGTGCGTTTTCTAGCCCTTCCAAAATCAATAGCTTTTTAGGAGCTGTTGATTATATGGAGCTCTATAACCGAGCGCAAAGAATGAGAGATCAATCAGCAATTTTACTGTATTCAAAACCCAAAATTGAAGGAACTTTAAATGGATTAAACCCTAATTTGTATCCAGATGTAGATTGGTATAATGAATTATTTAATGATGTTGCACTTAATAAAAGAGTAAATGTTAATATAAATGGAGGTGGAGAGGTAGCCCAATACTACTTATCTGTTTCTAATTCTAATGAGAAAGGATTGCTGAAAATAGATCCTTTAAATAATTTCAATAATAATATAGATATTAATCGATCAAACTTGAGAGCAAATATTAATATTAATTTGACAAAAACTACTAAAGTTGCTGCTAAATTTTATTCATTGTTTGAACGCTATAATGGCCCAATCGTAAGTGCCTCAGATATCTTTAGACAAGTTGCGCAAGCTAATCCTGCAAATTTCCCAAAAGTTTTTGAGGCTGACGAAGCCTCGGCTAATTTTAATCACACTCTTTTTGGAAATAAAGGTAATGGTGGCTTTGCTAATCCATATGCAGAAAGTGTTAGGGGGTTTAAAGATAGATTTTCAAACACTACATTAGCTCAATTTCAGATTAACCAAGATCTTGGTTTTATAACAGACGGATTAAAGCTTCGAGCACTAGCTTCTGTAAGAACATATTCAGAAAACCAAAATGAGAGAAGTTTTACTCCCTTTTATTACGGAATATCTGAAGTTGAAACCTCAGAGGGAATTATAAATTCATTGTATCAAATTCAAGAAGGAACTGAGTTTTTAAATAATCCAACAGTTAATAATTATGGGAATAGTAATTTTTACTACGAAGCAGTCTTAGAGTATAATAAAACACTTAACGAAAAACATGATTTTAGTGGGTTATTAGTTTCCTATTTTCAAGAATCACTAAATACAATTTCTGGAAATACTGCATTTTCTACATTACCATCGAGAAATATGGGTATTTCTGGAAGAGCTTCTTATAATTATGATGCAAGATATTTTAGCGAGTTTAATTTTGGGTATAATGGTTCAGAGAAATTTGCTGAAAAGAATCGTTTTGGTTTTTTCCCTTCTGTTGGTTTTGGATGGATTGCTTCAAATGAAACTTTTTTCAAAGAAAATATGCCATCAGTTAATTTATTGAAACTTAAATATACTTATGGACTGGTTGGTAATGATGGAATATCTGGTCCAAGTGATCGATTCTTTTATTTGTCGGAGGTAAATCTTAACAATGGAGGAACAGGATATTCATTTGGAACCAATTATAATAATTACTATAACGGGTATATTATTAATCGATATGCTAATGAAAATGTAACCTGGGAAGTCGCTACAAAATCTAACATTGGTTTAGAGCTCGGTCTCTTTAATAAAGTAAGTATTCAAGCTGATTATTTTACGGAACATCGTAGAAACATATATATGGAACGAGAATATATCCCTGAAACTTCTGGACTTACAGCTGTAATTAGTAGTAATATTGGTGAAGTTAAAGCAAAAGGGATTGATTTCTCAATCGATTACAACCATGCTTTTAGTGGAGATTTTTATATTACCGGTAGAGGAAATTTCACATATGCAACCAACAAAATATTAGTCAATGGAGAGCCACAATTTCAAAATCAAAATTTAAGTAGAATCGGCTACCCCGTAAATCAACAATGGGGTTATGTTGCTGAACGATTATTTATTGATCAAGAAGATATTGATAATTCACCAGAGCAGTTTAATGGATTTTCAACAGTTAATTCGTATTTGCCTGGAGATATTAAATATACAGATATCAATAATGATGGTGTCATAAATGAAAATGATCAAGTTCCCATTGGAAAACCCACAGTACCAGAAATTGTCTATGGTTTTGGTGTCTCCGCTGTGTATAAAAATTTTGACTTTTCTGTGTTTATGCAAGGTTCAGCACGATCATCTTTTTTTATTAACCCGAATGATATTTCACCATTTGTAAATGAACGAAATGCACTAAGTATTATAGCAAATAATCATTGGTCTGAAGATAACCCAGATCCAAATGCTTTTTGGCCTAGATTATCAACTTATGAGATACAAAATAATCAAAAAACTTCTACTTGGTGGTTAAGAGACGGAGATTTTTTACGTTTAAAAAGTTTAGAGATAGGATATACGATTCCTGAAAATTGGGGGAGTGTTTTTTCTACAGCTAATGTAAGACTGTATTTAACAGGATTAAATTTATTTCATTTTTCAAAATTTGATTTATGGGATCCAGAATTAGCAGGTAATGGTCTTGGTTATCCATTACAAAGAGTTGTAAACATTGGTGCTCAAGTAAAATTTTAATAAGTAACAAATGAAAATTAAAAACAAACACATCGCAATTTTATTAGGTAGTATTTTTATTTTTACTAGTTGTGAAGATTATTTAGATATAGTACCAGATGGTACACAAGAATTGAGTCTACTCTTTAATAGAAAAGAAACAGCATATAATGCTTTAGCCAATAGTTATAGTTATTTACCTCAAAGTGATGGAACATATGCTAGTTATGTTTTAGCTAGTGATGAAGTAGCTGTTCCTATTTCCAAAGAACCGAATTCAATTAAGATGATGAAAGGTCAGCAAAGTATTTCTTCACCATTAATGGGGTATTGGTCTGGTTTTTATGCTAATGGAAGAGGTCAAGGTTCATTGTGGGAAGGAATTCGGAGTTGCAATACCCTCATAGATAACATTGATTTGGTGGTAGATATGACTCAAGAAGAAAAAAATCAATGGAAAGCTGAAGCTAGCTTTTTAAAGGCATATTATCATTTTTTATTAGTAAGTAATTATGGGCCAATCCCTATAGTAGATGTTAATTTACCAATTAGTGCCTCTGATGAAGAAGTAAGACTAGATAGAAAATTAGTAGATGAATGTTTTACTTACATAGTTGAAACCATCGATAATGCAATTAATGATTTGCCTGAAAGAGTTATTGGTAATAATGATTTGGGAAGAATTGATCAAGTAATTGCAAAATCTATTAAATCAAAAGTTTTATTATTTAGTGCAAGTCCCTTATTTAATGGCAATACTCAATTTTATGCAGGATTTGTAAATGCGAATGGTCAAAATTTTTTCAATCAGAGTTATGATGAATCTAAGTGGGAATTGGCTGCCATTGCTGCCAAGGAAGCATTTGAAGCAGCGATTGCCCAGGGAACATCTATGTATTATTTTACTGATACTCCCCCTAGTTTTGATACTAATAATTTTCAGTACCAATTAATAAGAGATCAGTATAATAGCAGATATGTTGTTACAGATCCATGGAATTCAGAACTTATATGGGGAAATTCTAGTCCGGTATCAAACGGTCAATATTGGCAGATACAATCACCAGCGATGATGAAAAGCCCTGCATCTTCGTCTGTAGAAGCTGCTTGGCAATGGTTAGCTCCAAGTGTTCGAATGGCTGAAACCTATTACACCAAAAATGGTCTTCCTATTGATGAAGATTTATCTTTTGATTTTACAAATAGATTGGAACCAACAACAATTGCCTTTAATCAAAGATTTTATGCTCAATTTGCACAAAGAACAGCCAAGCTAAATCTAAATAGAGAGCCTCGTTTTTATGCATCTATTGGTTTTGATAGAGGAGTAAACAGAACTTGGGGAAGTATTTGGAATTTGAAAATGCGAAAAGGAGAAATTCATGGTAGAATTGCGAATACATCTGATTATCTAGTAACTGGCTACGCACTTAAGAAATTAGTTCACCAAGATTCTGAGGGAGATGCTTACAATAAAGCTATTACTTATCCATGGCCAATAATCAGATTAAGTGAGTTGTATTTGAACTATGCTGAGGCATTAAATGAATTTAGTGGTCCATCACCTGAGGTTTATGAGGCTCTTAATATCATTAGAGATAGAGCGGGTATTCCATCGGTTCAAGAATCTTGGACTAACACAGCCTATGCTGCAACACCAAATAAACATACAACAAAAGATGGGTTGAGAGAAATCATTCGTCAAGAAAGAATGATTGAATTAGCATTTGAAGGTCATCGATATTATGATATTAGAAGATGGAAATTAGCCGAAGAGTATTTTTCTACACCAATAAAAGGTTGGTCTGTAGATGAAGAATCAGAGAACAACTACTATCAAATTATGGATGTTAGTTTACGTTCTTTTTCTTCTCCCAGAGATTATCTTCAACCAATTAGTTTTGATGAAATCTCTAGAAATCCTAATTTAATTCAAAATCCAGGTTGGTAAAAAATATATGATTATGAAAACTCAAATAAAAAAAATAATTTTTTTGATCTTTCTTATAACATTAACTTTTTCATGTTCTAAGAATGAGGATGTAGATAGTACACCTCCGGGTATATTGTCAAATATTTCTGTTGTTCCAACAAACGGAGGTGGTATAATTTCTTATTCACTTCCCTCAGATAACGATATTTCTTATGTTAGAGCTGAATATACTAATTCTCAAGGAGAAGAGGTGTTTAGAGTATCTAGTAGTTACAATACCTCTGTTGAAATCAATGGATTAAATCAGACAACTCCTATTAAAGTAAGGTTGTACGTAATTGACGAAAATGAAAATATTTCTGATGAAGTAGAGGTAGAATTTACACCGTTAGAATCATTTATTTATCTAGTTCAACAAAGTATTGAAATATCTCCAGATTTAGGAGGTGTTAAAATTACTTGGGAAAATATTGCTACAAAAACAGTTTTTGTTTATGTCCATATTTTAAACGGAACTGATGAAACAATTAGAATCCTTTCCTCTGATAATGCCGAAGAAAGTCTTTTTATTAGAGGTTTAGATGCCGTAGAAATGACATTTTCAACAAAGGTTGAGGATTTTGATGGCAATATAACTGACCTTCAGGTGGTAGGAAATTACACCCCTTTATTTGAAGAAAAAATTGAAAAAAATACATGGACTTTAATAACCTCTCAATCTATAAATGGAAATGCTTATGAGGGTAGAACTGTTAATTTTTGGGATGATATTGTAGACACTGTAGAAACAGATTCTGATAATAGTTATTTTATTGCTACTAGAGAAAATAATGGTGGAAGTTTAAATTTTCCATTAGATATAGTTATTGATTTAAACAAAAATGTAAAAATTAAAAGATTCAAAGTATGGCAAAGAGCTTATTGGTATCAGGGTGGCGGTGTTACCTATCATTATCAAGAAGAAAATATCAAGTCTTTTAATTTATACGCCAGTAATGATGCCCAATCATGGGATTTATTGGGAGAATTTGACATTGGAGATCCAAGAGATAGTGCAGGTAATATTCCTGCATCTGCATTTCAAGAAGCTATCGATGGTCATGATTTCACTTTAGCTAATACTTCAGAGCAATTTAGATATTTAAAAATCTCAATTACTTCAAATTATGGAAGTACAATAATAACTGTTGGATCTGAGATTACTCTTTATGGTTTAGATAATTTATAATAACTAAGAAACAAATGAATTTAATAAAAAAACACCTTGTTTTTCTTTTTATTTTATGTTCAATTTTATCACATTCTCAGGGCCTGAGAACTTTGGGTAAAAATATTATTAATTTAAATGGTGATGAAGTTCTCCTGAGGGGAGTTGGCCTTGGAGGTTGGATGCTTCAGGAAGGATACATGATGAATTCTTCTGGAGCAGCGGACACACAACACGAATTTATAGAGAAATTAACTCTTTTAATTGGTGAAGAGGAAACCGAGATTTTCTATAGTAATTGGCGTCAAAATTTTATAACAGAGCAAGATGTTAACAGTATAGCAAATCACGGTTACAATAGCATTCGATTACCAATGCATTATAATTTATTTACGTTACCAATAGAGGAAGAACCTGTAGAAGGAGAAAATACATGGTTAGATACAGGTTTTGATATGGTAGATGAACTTTTGACTTGGTGTGAAGCTAATCAATTATACCTCATTTTAGATTTACATGCTGCGCCTGGTGGACAGGGTATGGATGCTGCAATTAGCGATTATGATGATTCAAAACCCTCTTTGTGGGAAAGTTCATTAAATCAAGATAAAACAGTTGCTTTGTGGGGAAAACTTGCAGATAGATATAAAGACAAAGAATGGATTGGGGGATATGATTTACTAAATGAAGTTAACTGGCCTCTTGGAACTAATGTTCTACGAAATTTTTATATAAGAGTTACTAATGAAATTAGGGCTGTAGATTCTGATCATATCATTTTTATTGAAGGGAATGGTTTTGCAAATGATTTTAGTGGCTTAACTCCTCCATGGGATTCTAACATGGTTTACAGTCCTCACAAATATTGGACCTACAATGATACAGCATCCATTCAATGGGTTTTAGACATTAGAGAACAGCATAATACTCCTCTTTGGTTAGGAGAATCTGGTGAAAATTCTAATGTATGGTTTACAGAAGCAATTAATTTAGTTGAGGATAATAATATAGGATGGGCCTGGTGGCCTTGGAAAAGAATTTCAACTATTGTATGTCCTTACTCCATAAACTCTAATGCAAATTATGAATCTATTATAAATTATTGGAAAAATGAAGGCCCTCAACCTTCAGTAGAAAATGCTATTCAAGGATTAAGTCAACTAACCAATGATATCCTTATAGAAAATAATGTTTTTTATAAAGATGTTATTGATGCGGTTCTCAGACAACCTCAAGATGAGACTCACATTCCTTATGCAAACCATACCCTACCTGGGGTAGTTTACCTGTCTGACTATGATCTTGGATCTAATGGTATTGCTTATTATGATGTAGATTATGCAAATTATACATTATCTACAGGTGAAGATTTTCAACCCTGGAATTCTGGATGGACCTATAGAAATGATGGCGTAGATATTCAAACAAATTCCGATACTTCAAATAGTAACGGCTATCACGTAGGGTATACTAACAATAATGAATGGATGAAATATACCGTAGAAGTTTCTGAAACGGGTTTTTATAATCTAAAACTCAGATATGCTACACCGCAAAATGGGGCAAAAATTAAATTTTATATAGATGATGTTGATATCTCAGGTACTATTTCTCTTGGAAATACAGGAGGTTGGACTAATTTTGTCTACCATTCTGTCAATAATTCATATATCGATGCCGGAACACATGTTTTAAAAGTTAAAGTGGATGGAAATACTGAGTTCAATATGAGTAGTATTGAATTCACAAATTCTACAGATCAAATCCCTCCATTTGACGTCTTAAGTGCCACTACAAACGACGATGAGCAATCGTTAAACATTGTTTTAAATCACCCCATCACAAATCAATCATTATCTAATGATTTATTTGAAGTTACAGTTAATAATAATCTAAGAACAATAGAATCTGCTGAAATTAACGCTGTGAATAGCAGGCAAATTACTTTAAATTTATCAGAATATTTATTTTATCAGGACCAAATAGAAGTAAGTTATAATGGTACTATTATCACTTCAGTTTATAACAATACTCTTGATTCTTTTGAGAATCTATTAGTTGATAATAATCTTCAAGCTAGATTTTTAATACCTGGTAAAATTCAAGCTGAAGATTTTAACAATCAATTTGGGTTGCAAACCGAAAATACCTCAGATACTGGAGGTGGTCTTAATATAGGTTATACTGATGTTGGAGACTATGCAGATTACTTAGTCTATATATCCAATAGTGGTACTTATAATTTAAATCTTAGAACAGCTGCTGCTTATGATACTGGTAAAGTTCAGTTTTTATTATTAAATAACAACTCAACAGCAAGTATTTCCACTGTAGATTTACCGGTTACTGGCGGTTGGCAATCCTGGCAAACAACGTCAACAGAAACAAATTTAAATTCAGGAGTCTATACCTTAAAAATGAAAGTTTTAGAGCCTGGTTTTAACATTAATTGGTTTGAATTTGAGTTTTTAGGCTCTCTGAGTACTGATAGTCAAATTAATACTGTTAGCTCAATTTATCCTAATCCTGTAAATCAAATTTTTAAAATTCAGTTTAGTGATTATCAAGAGGTAAAAGTTTTAAAAATAAATGATGTTAACGGGCGATTGGTTAAGAAGTTAACTCCAAATTCGTCAAACGAATATGATATATCAAATCTAAAACCGGGTATTTATTTTTTAACTATTATTTCAGATGAATTGCAATATCAAAAGAAATTAATTAAAAACTAAATTGAAATACTCTTAAAATTAAAGGCACTTAGATCAATATCCAATATCCGTCAAGTTTGAAGTCTAAATTTAAAATTTTTAAACATTTAAAAACTAATCTTACGTCAAAAAAACAAATTATGAAAAAACCAACCCTACTTTTTTTATTAGGTTTTCTATCAATAATTATCCTTTCAACTGCATTTAAAAATAAGAATCAGGAAGGGTACAAAAAAATGATATCTACGAATGCTTGGAAGGTAGATTTTATTGATAATTTTGATAATTTTAATTCAGCGAATTGGCAAGATCAACGTATTTGGGTTAATAATGAAACCCATTGCTATGTTCCAGACAATGAGTTTGGTACAAGAGAGGTAAGTAATGGCTCATTAAAACTAAAAGTTGTTAGAATTGATGAAAAAAGACCATGTGATAATTTTGATAAATATGGGAAACAACATCCTGAAACGCAATATGTTTCTGGAAGAATTGCATCCAAGAATAGGAAAGAATTTGTTAAAGGAAAATGGACTGCTAGATTACGACTTGGTAGTAATGGAGAGCCAAGTATGTTTCCAGCATGGTGGATTTTAGGTGCCCAAAATAATGAACCCCCTGTGCAAGAACCTGATGAAAACATTTGTTGGCCTCTAGCAGGTTCTGGTGAGATAGATATTTTCGAACATCATGGAGACCATCATAAAAACCACTTCACTACGGGTGCTATCAAGAGTTTAGAGAATTGTGATAAAGGAGACTGGTGGAGTTTACGTAAAGGATTTGATGCTACTCTTAATGATTACCATGAATATTCTGTTGAATGGGAAGGATCTGATCTTGTGTACCGTATTGATCAAAAAGAAATCTATCGAAATATTGGAGAAGGTGATAGATATTCTGAGCCAATGTTTGCGATTTTAAATTATGCTAAAATTACAGATTCACCAATGGAAGGTGAATGGGTTATGGAAGTAGATTGGGTAAAACACGAATATAGATTACAATAAAAAATTATATATGATACTTAAGAATTTTAAATTAGTATATCTTTTATTGCTCATAGTAGCATGTACAAATTCAAAAGTTGGTGAATCTATATTACCATCAAATTCTTCTAATTCAAACTCAAAAGATTACAATAACAAAACTCTTCAAGTTTTTGCAACTGCAAAAGATACAGACTTGAGATTAACAAAAATCAGCGAACAAACTTTTAAAAACAAGGTACAACCTCTCGAGACTGAAATCGCTGTTTTTGTTAACCCTAATAAAACTTTTCAAGAATACTTAGGAATTGGTGGTGCTATTACAGATGCTTCTTCTGAGGTTTTTTCTGCGCTTAATAAAACACAACAAAATAAATTATTAAACTCTTTATATGGTAAAGATGGTATTGGGTATAATATCATAAGAACAAGCATTCATAGCAGTGACTTTGGATTAGGGAGCCATACCTATATTGAAGAAGGCGATGCAGATTTAAAAACTTTTTCAATAGAAAAAGACATGAAAAAAAGAATTCCTTTTATAAAAAGAGCTATAAACTTAATAAAAGATGATTTAGTTTTTTATGCCAGCCCTTGGAGTCCACCTGCTTTTATGAAAACTAATAATAACATGTTGTATGGTGGAAAATTACGCCCAGAGTTTAGACAATCTTGGGCAGATTATTACGTCAAATTTATCAAAGCTTATGAAAATGAGGGTATTCCTGTATGGGGTTTAACAATTCAAAACGAACCAATGGCTGTTCAAAGATGGGAGTCTTGTATATACACGGCTAGTGAAGAGCGAGATTTTTTGAAAAATTATTTAGGGCCAACCTTAGAAAAAGCTGGATTAGGTGATAAGAAAATTGTTGTTTGGGATCACAATAGAGATTTAATTTCTGATAGGGCTAATACGATCTTTGAAGACTTAGAAGCTTCTAAATATGCCTGGGGGATTGGTTTCCATTGGTATGAAACTTGGACAGGAGGTTTACCAAAATATGACAATTTAAAAAACATTAATGAATCTTTTCCTTCAAAAAATATGTTATTTACCGAGGGATGTCAAGAAGGGTTTGATTCGGAAAGGATGCATTTTTGGCCCAATGCAGAACGATATGGGAATTCTATGATAAATGATTTTAATAGCGGTGTAGTTGGTTGGACAGATTGGAATATTTTATTGGATGAAAGAGGAGGTCCAAATCATGTGCAAAATTTTTGTTTTGCACCAATTCATGCAGATACAAAGACAGGAGAATTAACTTTCACGCCAACATATTATTATATTGGTCACTTTTCGAAATTTATAAAACCTGGCGCATTTCGGGTAAGTACTTCTTCTAGTCGATCATCTTTGGAAAGTACATCTTTTAAAAATAAAGATGGAAAAATGATAACAGTAGTGATGAATAAAACCGATAATACTATTGGCTATAAGCTCATTGTTGGTTCTAGTGAAACCTTTTTAAATATTAGACCACATGCTATGCAAACTATAATTTATTAAATTTACTTTTTTAAAAAAATCAAAATAAATGAGCAACAAGACATACACTATTTTTATAAGCTTCATAGTAGCATTGGGAGGTTTTCTATTTGGATTCGATGCAGGTATAATTTCTGGAGTAATGTCATTTGCAGGTCCTGAGTTTAATTTAAATGAAATTCAATCGGGTTGGGTAGTTAGTGCCCCATCTTTTGCTGCAATGTTTGCGATGTTATTTTCTGGACGGCTAAGTGATCTTTTTGGAAGAAAAAAAATGTTAATTTTTGTTGCTTTTTTCTATGCAATTTCTGCTGTATTATCTGCTTTAGCATCATCATATGAAATGCTTTATATCGCAAGAATTATTGGTGGAATTGCTTTTGGAGCAGCTCTAGTATTAGCGCCTATGTATATCGCAGAAATTTCAACTGCAGAAAATAGAGGTAAACTTGTTTCTCTTCAGCAATTAAATATTGTTTTTGGTTTTTTTGCTGCTTTTTTAAGCAATTATTTTTTTAATAAATACAATACATCTGAAAGTACTTTTCTAACCGATCAAAATGTTTGGAGATGGATGCTAGGAGTAGAGTTTTTTCCAGCACTAATTTATTTCTTACTATTATTTTTTGTTCCTAAGAGCCCAAGATGGTTGTACTTAAATAAAAATTTTTTAGAGGCAAAAAAAGTTTTAATTAAAATTCATGGAAATGATAGAGGTGAAAGAGAAAATACAGCTATTGAAACAAGTGTGCATACCGAAAAAAACAAAGAATCATTAAAACTTATAGATTTATTAAAACCCTCTTTACGGTTTATATTAGGTGTTGGTTTAGTTGTTGGTATTCTTCAGCAAATCACCGGAATAAATGCAGTGTATTTTTATGCAACATCTATTTTTGAACAAACCGGCATAGGAACAGATGCTGCCTTCTCATCAGGAGTTTTATTGAGTTCTATTTCAGTAATTTTCACCTTTCTCGCCATTTATCTGATAGATAGAATGGGTAGAAGACCTCTATTATTATTTGGTACAGCTGGAATAGCGATTAGCTTATTATTATGTGCTTATGGTTTTAATCAAGCAACTTATAAATTAACTACAGAGAATATAAACCAGTTAGAATTCAATGAGTCTCAGCAATTACTTCCATTAGTTGATAAAGTTTATGAAAGTGATATTGCTTTTAAAAATGATTTAAAGCAAGCTCTAGGAAACCGGATATATAGTAAAAATGATGGAGCAATTTTAGAGGTAGCAACTTCAATTAATGCTACTTTGATATTGATGGGTATTTTAGGTTTTATCGCATGTTTTGCATTTTCATTAGGTCCAGTCATGTGGGTATTGTTGTCAGAATTGTACCCTTTGAAATATAGAGGGTTAGCTATTGGCGTTATTGCTTTCGTAAACTCATTAATAAGCTCTTTAGTTCAGTTAGTTTTTCCATGGGAATTATCTAACTTTGGGAATGCACTAACGTTCTTTATTTTTGGCATAATTGCATTAATTGGCTTATTCTTTATGATAAAAGTAGTTCCAGAAACTAAAGGTAAATCTTTGGAAGAATTAGAAATAGAATTTACAAAATAGCGCAATAAAAGTATTTCTGAGTTTTACAAAAATTATTAAACAGCTTTTAGTTCATAACTGAGACGAACACTTTTCTTATGCTATTGTTAATTTTATTGATACGTTTACATCGTTTCATATAAAAATAATATATTTACAATTCACAATTTTAGTGAAATCTATGAAGCTATTTAAAAGTACAATTTTATTAATTGCATCTATTTTCTTTTTTCTAGACAGTAATGCACAAGAAACACTCCCTATTTACTCAGATTATTTATCTGACAATGTTTACCTAGTTCATCCCTCAGCAGCTGGTATTGGAAATACAGGAAAACTTCGACTCACGGCTAGACAACAGTGGGCTGGTGTTAAGGATGCACCAACACTTCAAACCTTGAGTTTTCACAACCGTTTTAATGAAAAAGGTGCATTTGGTTTTATTCTTTTTAATGATAGTAATGGTTTTCATTCTCAAAAAGGGATTCAAGGTACTTTTGCATATCATTTAAACATTAATAGGAGCTCCCTTTTTAATCAAATTTCTTTTGGATTATCTTTTACAGCTGTTCAAAATCAAGTAGATCAAACACAATTTTTTGGAGACCCAACCGTAGCACAAATCATCCAAAGTTCAGCATATTATAATGCCGACTTTAGTGTTGCCTACCATAAATCTGGTTTTTCATCGTATTTTACTGTTAAGAACCTTTTGTTATCTGCAAAAAACAATCTTAACAACAATCTAGAACCCTTAGATATAAGGAATTATGTTCTGTCATTAGGATATTATTTCGGGCAAAGCAAAGCAATACAATTGGAGCCTTCACTAATGGTGCAACTAAGAGAATCAACAGGGGAGCGAATAGTTGACTTTAACTTAAAGGCATACAAAGATTTTAACAAAGCTCAATTATGGGCTGCAGTATCGTATAGAAAAAGTTTTGATGTAAGCCCTATAGAGGATTTGAAGTATATAACCCCTATTATTGGAGTTAATTATAATAAATGGATGTTTTCTTACACCTACACCAATCAATTAAATGATATTGTTTTAACCAATACTGGATTTCATCAGGTATCTGTTGGTGTAAATTTATTTACAAGAAAGCCAAGAGCATCAGCCTGTCCTAATATTAATTCATCGTTCTAAAATTCTTTTTCTATAACCTTTACAGGATTGTAATTTTTCAGAATTTCAATTAGTATTTTAGATTCTTTATTGGTGTAAAAATGATGAAAAGTCTTTTTATTTGTAGATGAGTTTAGTAGATCATCAGAAGTTAAAACTCTTTGCGTTTGTTTTGCAACAGCAAGTCCAGAGTCAATGATTTGAATATGATTTCCAATAATTCTTTTTATCTGAGGAATTAAGTACGCATAATGGGTACACCCTAAAACTAGGGCATCAATATTTTCTTTAAGCATCGGATTTAAACAAGTAAAGATGAGCTTTTCCATTTTTAAAGATTGAATTTCTCCATTTTCAATAAGTTCCACTAAGCCATATCCAACTTGTTCAACTATTTTAATTGAATGGTCTATTTTAGTAGAGGTTTTTTCAAAAAGTTTACTGTTTATGGTCCCTTTTGTTGCTAAGACCCCAATCTTTTTATTTTTAGTAACTAATCCTGCTTTTTTTATAGCAGGTTCTATACCAATAAAAGGAATATCATAATTTTCTCTCAGATAATTTATTGCATTTGTAGTTGCAGTATTGCAGGCTACGACAATAATCTTAGCATTTTTGTTTAACAGAAATTCAGTATTTTTTATACAATACTCAAGGATATTTTCTTTTGATTTCTGTCCATAAGGAGCATTTTTACTGTCTGCTAAATAAATTGTATTCTCTTTAGGTAATAATTTGTTTACCTCTTGCCAAATAGACGTACCTCCAATTCCTGAGTCAAAAAAACCAATTGGGTTACTTTTAATGGTATTCATAGTAGTAAAAATAAAAAATCCTACTTAAAAAGTAGGATTTTTAAAACTGTGTGATAATTTTTTAATTTTGACCTGGTGTAGTTGGTTGTTTTTGGTCAGGTAAAAGTCCTAATTTAACTTTTACTGCCTCATATAAATCTTCACCTTCAGCTACTAGTAGCCCTCTACTTGCAGATGCGTCAAGTACATAAAGTATTTGTTTTGCTTTAGCTACCTCACTAATAGCTTTTCTTGCTTTACCAATAATTGGTACTAACTTGTTGTTTTGTTTCTCTTGAATGTCTTGGTATGCAGCTTGTTCCGCTTGTTGAACTCTAGAATTGTCTACTTGAACTTCTTGAGCTCTCTGCTTGTTGGTAACCTCAGTTTGTTGAGCTTGTTCCGCTGTATATTTTTTAATTTTATCATCTAGCTTTTTCTTCATACCATCGATATCGTCCTTATATGTTTTGGTAATTTTAGCTAACTCAACTTGTAGAGCTCTGGTCTCAGGCATGTTTGCAATTACTCTTTCGTATACTATATGTCCAACTTTTTGAGCATTTGCTACACCACTCATCCCTAAAGTTAAAATTGCTACTAATAGTAAACTTTTCAATTTTCTCATCTTGTTTAATTTAATTATTATCTTGTTCTAAGTTGTTTTTCTTTTTTATAGCTTCTTTTTTCTCTTTTAAAATTCTTTTTTTCTCTGCAATATCGGCAATTCTTTTCTTTCGTATTTCTTCGCTTTTCTTTAGTCTTGCCTTTCTTTCCTCGTCTTTCTTTTTTCTTAAAGCTTCTCTGTCTCTTATAAACTTTTTTTGTTTTTCTGTTTTTTCTTTACTTAAAACAGATTTTTGTTTTCTTTTTTCCTCATTAATTTTTATTTTTCTTTCCCTAACAATTTCATTCAAAATAAGTTCGCTAATATCGTACTTTTTATTGGAATATAACATGACTAAATCACTAGATTTATCAAAAACAAAATCGTACTTCTTTTTTTTAACAATACCTTCTATAGAATTGAATACTTGATCCTGGATGGGTTTTACTAATTGTTTTCTCAATAAATACATATCTCCATTTGGTCCAAAATATAATGATTCTAACCTTCTCAGTTCCTCTTGTTTTAAGGTTATTTCATCCTCTTTGTCAAGAATAAGATCATTGGTTAAAATAGCACGTTCATTGGCTAAATCATTTTTAATTTTTTCTATATATCTACTTAATTCATCTAATTTACTTCTCCATTTGGTTACTTTAGAGTCTAAGGTATTTTGGGCTTCCATATATTCAGGTACATTCTCTAAAATGTATTCCATATCTATATAAGCTATTCTTTGAGGCTTTTGAGCACTAACAAACACTGTAGAGATTAGAAACAAACATAAAGCGATGTTTACTAATACCTTATTGTGTTCCAAAAATCTCAAGTTCAAAAAATTAAGTTTCATTTTTAATTAAAATTGTTGACCTATAATAAAATGAGTTTGCCAACCAGATTTAATATTTGACCCTGGTAAAGGATCAAAACCGTGAGCAAAATCTATTCCAAGTAAACCAAATGCTGGCATAAATATACGAATACCAACTCCAGCAGACCTTTTTAAATTAAACGGATTAAAGCTGTCAAAATTGTCATAAGAATTTCCGGCCTCTAAAAATCCAATAGTATATATAGATGCAGAGGGTTTATCTGTTATGGAATATCTCAATTCTAATTGAAATTTATTATAGATAGTTCCACCTTCTATCGATGATAATCTATTATTTTCATAACCTCTTAAACCTACACTTTCTCTACCATCTAGCTGAAATTGTGCAATTCCGTCTCCCCCTACAAAGAATCGTTCAAAAGGTGTGCTTCCTAATTCATCATTATAAAAACCTAAATATCCAATTTCTGTATTTGCCATTAACACTAGCTTTTTTGCCAGACTGTTATACC
>CAJQMN010000154.1 GCA_905479435.1 uncultured Flavobacteriaceae bacterium
ATGAATGGAAATCTAAAGGTAATTTTATACAAGTAAATAACAATCGTTTGTTTGTTATTGATACTAATAATGATAGTAATACATCTCAAAAATCTATGGTAATTCTTCATGGATACCCTACTTCTTCATTTGATTACTATAAAGTATTACCTGAATTATCTAAAAACTACAGAGTAATTTTACACGATCACCTTGGTTTTGGTTTTTCTGACAAACCCAAAAATGTTGACTATTCATTAATTAAACAAGCAGATATCGCCTTAGAATTATGGCGTCAATTAGGGTTAAAAAAAATATACTTATTTGCACATGATTACGGAACATCTGTGGCTACTGAGATTATAGCGCGTTACAATGCTAATGAATTGGACATAGAAATCGTACAGTTAATTATAACTAATGGTAGTATACATATCGAATTATCTCAATTAAGAACCATTCAAAAATTGCTAAAACATAAAATTTTAGGGAAGTATGTTGCCAAACTCACTAACTTTCCCATTTTCAGAAAAAACATGAAAAACATTTATTTTGATAGCTCTAAAGTAACAGATAATGAGCTTAAAGAAATGTGGAAATTAATTGAGTTAAACGGAGGAAGAAAAGTCATACATAAGCTAACTCAATACATTAATGAGCGATATTTGCATTGGAATCGGTGGGTTGGTGCTTTAAAGAAAACTCAAATACCCACTAAGATTATTTGGGCAAAAAACGATCCTATTGCCGTTGTTGCTATTGCTGAATTACTTTCAAAAGAAATTCCAAACAACACATTATATTGGTTGGAAAATACAGGACATTTTTTAATGCTAGAGAATCCTAAGGAATTAATGAAATTAATACTAAAATAATATTTAAATGAAAAAAATAGTAATTGTATTTCTTTTAATTTTCTTTAAATCTAATGCCCAGGATTTTAGTGTCATTGAGAAAAATAGATTTGAGACGACAGAAGATTATAAAAAAGCAGAACCTGAAATTTTAAAACTCGCTGACTACCTTCTAAGAACCCCAACAAAACCGCGTCTAAGAATTGATAACAGTTATGCTTTAGAATCAAATAGAGGGAGAGCTTTAATTTATATGGACTATTGGTTGTCAGGTCCAAAAGAGGAATTGATTGATGGCACAAATTTTAAATTTATTATCACAGGTAAGCTCATAAGAATAACTAAAGGAGATGGTGAATTATTTGCAATGTTTATGGCTTCCTTGGCTAAAGCTCTTATATCTTATCCTAAACTGTCAAAAAAGAAGATTTACAAAAAAGCGTATGAAACATTAGCAAAATATTGTGCTGATGAAAAAAACAATTTAAAACCCAGTAAAACTCTAAAGAAACTTATTGAAACTATGGAAAAAACTTAGGAATTCAACTTGGAAGCTTTTCTAGTTCCTTCATACAATTCATATTTTACAAACTTACAATCTAAATCAGCATTTTTTAGTTCTATACGTTTAGATGTCCTTAGTCCTACATGTTTCAAAGCTTGCATATCTGAAGTGATCATCCAAGCTGTAGAGTTTGGATAATTGTGTTTTAAAGTATCTCCAACTTTTTTATAGAACTCATTTACGTCTATATTTAAACGCTCCCCATAAGGTGGATTAAATAAAATAGTAGTGTTGCCAAAAACCTCTTTGGTAGAATTGAAAAAATTAACGTGGTGAACCCCTATAAACTCATCTAAATTGGCATTGATAATATTTTGTTTTGCTTTTGATACTGCTGAGGGGGCTTTATCAAATCCCATAATTTTAAAATGAGAATTTGTAATTTTTTTAAGAAGTGCATCTTGTATGGTAAAATAAAGATCTTCATCATAATTTTTCCAACGTTCAAAAGCAAATTGTTTTCTATTAATATTTGCAGGAATTTTACAAGCTATCATGCAAGCTTCTATTAATATAGTTCCAGAGCCACACATAGGATCTATAAAGTTTTCATCACCTGTATAACCAGAAAGTAAGACTAAACCAGCTGCTAAAACTTCATTAATGGGAGCTATATTGGTAGCACTCCTATAGCCTCTTTTATGTAATGAATCTCCCGAAGAATCTAAAGATATAGTACACCAATCTTTCTGTATATGAACATGAATTTTAACATCAGGGTAGTCTAAATCTACATTAGGTCTTTTACTGTATTTATGTCTATAGTAATCAGCAACTGCATCTTTAGATTTTAAGGCAATATAATGAGAGTTACTAGTGAAATTTTTTGAATTCACTACAGCTCCAATTGCAAAAGTCCCCTCAACATCTAAATATTTCTCCCATTTAATTTTTTGAATGGCCTCATACAAATCTTCCTCATCGTAAACTTTACAAGTTCTAATAGGTTTTAAAATACGAATTGCTGTTCTTAAGGCTATATTAGTTTTATATAAAAAACCTTGGTCACCTCTAAAAGTAACACTTCTTATACCTTCTTTAATATCTTGGGCACCAAGTTTCTTTAGTTCTTCAGCTAAAACACCTTCCAAACCCTTAAGCGTTGTGGCCGTCATTTTAAAATTAGTATTCATATTTCCTAGGTTAGGCTGCAAAAATACACTTTAATAACTCTTTTCTGATATAAGAAATTAGAAAAAAATAAATTCATTTATATTCCTGTTCTAAAACATTATTTCTGAAAGAAAAGTTTATTTTTGTACTCATTATTTTTATATGAATAAATCAGATTGGTTTACAGATTGGTTTAATACCTCTTATTATCATACACTTTACAAAGACAGAAATGATAAAGATGCCCAATTATTCATTAGAAATATTATTAATTTTTTAAAAATCCCATCATCCTCTCATTTACTTGACTTACCCTGCGGAAAAGGTAGGCATTCAATATATTTGAATTCTCTAGGCTATAAAGTAACCGGTGCAGACTTGTCTAAAAACAGTATACTAGCTGCCAAAAAATATGAAAACAGCTCACTAGATTTTATGATGAAAGATATGAGAAAACCATTTGATGTCAAATATGATGCGGTCTTTAATCTTTTTACAAGTTTTGGATATTTTGAAAATGACAAGGATGATATCTTAGTGTTAAAAAACATACATAATGGCTTACATAAAAATGGGTTATTAGTTCTTGATTTTTTGAATGTTGTAAACATTGAAAAAAAATTAGTTAAGAAAGAAATTAAAACTATTGATGGCATATCATTTAATTTACAACGAGAAATTAAAGATGGTTTTATCTTAAAGCATATTACTTTTAAAGACAAAGGGAAAAACCATTCATTTTTAGAAAGAGTTAAATATATTACTCTTGAAAAGTTTGAATCTTATTTTTCAGAGGCTGGATTAAAAATTAATCATATTTTTGGTGATTATCATTTATCTAAATTTAATACAGACACCTCTGAAAGGTTAATATTTGTAGTATCATGATGACGTATTTATTATTATTAGCCTCCGTGTTATTGGGCGTATTAATAGTTTTAATTTTAAAGCCTTCAAAAAAAACTGTTCGTTTACTGTTGGCTTTTAGTGGTTCGTATCTTTTATCGGTTGCAATTTTACATTTATTGCCCGAGGTTTATAATGGTTCGTCAGATAATAACATTATGGGTGTATGTATCTTATCAGGTGTTATTTTACAATCTGTATTAGAATCTTTTTCAAAGGGGGCGGAACACGGTCATATTCATATCCATACAAACGGAAGAATTTTTCCGAGATTATTATTTGTGAGTCTATGTTTACATGCATTTTCAGAGGGGTTCCCAATTATTCACTCTGGAGAAAATTTACTGTGGGCCATCATAGTTCATAAAATTCCAATAGCCATTATTTTAACTATATTTCTAGTAAATAGTAATTTTTCAAAAAAAACAATTGGAATATTTTTAACTGTATTTGCTCTAATGAGCCCTCTAGGGGTTTTACTTTCTGATAAAATTATGTTTTTTGAAGTCTACAGCTCAGAAATTACAGCAGTTATTATTGGGGTATTCTTACATATTTCTACAATAATATTATTTGAAAGTTCAGAAAATCATAATTTTAACTTACATAAGTTTTTAGCCATAATGGCTGGAATATTATTAACTATTTTCACACTTTAGTTAGCAACTTCATTAATAAATTTAATTCTCATTAATCGAAGTTCTTCTTCGTCATATTCTCCATCAAACTCATCTAAAGCTTCTTGAATATTATCGGATTTTGCTTCCATGAAATATTCGTAGATATCTTCTTGTTGCTCTTCATCTAAAAGATCATCTAAAGAATAATCTATATTTAATTTTGTCCCAGAAAAAATGATTACCTCCATTTCTTTAATTAATTGATCCATCTCTAATCCTTTGGATTTTGCGATGTCAAATAAAGGTAATTTTCTATCTGTATTTTGAATGATATATAATTTTAATCCAGAATTTACTCCTGTACTTTTTACGATGAGATCATCAGGTCGAACTACACCATTATCTTCGACATATTTGGAGATTAAACTGATAAATTCTTTTCCAAACTTTCTAGCCTTACCTTCACCTACTCCATGTACTTTAGATAATTCCTCTAGAGTTATAGGATATTTTAAAGCCATATCATCTATTGAGGGATCTTGAAACACTGCAAAAGGAGGAACACCATACTTTACGGCTACTTTTTTTCGTAAATCTTTTAAAAATCTAACAAGTTTCTCATCAGCTGAAGCCCCAGAACTGGGCTCATTTGTTATAATATCTTCTGTAGCTTCTTGGGAGTAAATATGATCTTCTGTCATCATAAATGAGGTTGGGCTAGACAAAAAACTTTCACCTTTTTTAGTAAGTTTTACAACCCCATATTGTTCAATTTCTTTCCGAATAAAATTTACAACTAAAACCTGTCTAAGAAGAGCCATCCAATATGAAGAATCTTTCTCTTTACCACAACCAAAAAAAGGTTTTAAATTAGTTTTATGAGAGTTTAATAAAGCATTTTCTTTACCGATTATCGCATTTACAATATCTTTAGATTTGTATTTATCATTAGTATCTCTGACAACTGATAATAATTTAACCACGTTTTCTTTAGCTTCATGTTTTTTCTTTGGATTTTTTGTATTGTCATCCATTTGAGCACCATCACCATTAATTTCATCAAAATATTCTCCAAAATAATGTAATAAATATTTTCTTCGAGACATTGAAGTTTCGGCATAACCAACTACCTCTTGAAGTAATGCATGTCCAATTTCTTGTTCAGCAATGGGTTTACTGGCCATAAATTTCTCTAACTTTTCAATATCTTTGTAAGCATAAAAAGCTAAACAATAGCCCTCTCCATCATCTCTACCTGCTCTTCCAGTTTCTTGATAATAACTTTCCAAACTTTTAGGAATATCATGATGTATTACAAAACGAACATCTGGTTTATCTATGCCCATACCAAATGCTATTGTTGCAACTACAACGTCGCAATCTTCCATCAAAAACATATCTTGGTGTCTAGCTCGAGTTTTTGCATCTAATCCTGCGTGATAAGGAACAGCCTTAATATTGTTTACTTGTAAGACTTGAGAGATTTCTTCAACCTTTTTTCTACTTAAACAATAAATGATTCCCGATTTTCCTTGTCGTTGTTTTACAAATCTTATGATATCTTTCTCAACATCTTTAGTTTTAGGCCTTACCTCATAAAATAAATTTGGTCTATTAAAAGAAGCTTTAAAAGTTGTAGCATCACTTATTCCTAAGGTTTTTAAAATATCTTCTTGAACTTTTTCTGTAGCAGTTGCTGTTAAACCTATTACAGGCACATTGTCAATTTGTTTAATAATGTGTTTTAAATTTCGATATTCTGGTCTAAAATCATGGCCCCATTCTGAAATACAATGTGCTTCATCTATAGCAACAAAAGAAATTGTCTGTTTTTTTAAAAAACTCACATATTCCTCCTTGATTAAGGATTCTGGAGCTACATAAAGAAGTTTAGTAATGCCATTTTCTATATCACTTTTTACTTGGGCAACTTCAGATTTATTTAAAGAAGAATTTAATACATGGGCCACACCTTCATGATCAGATATGCCTCGAATTGCATCTACTTGATTTTTCATTAAAGCTATTAATGGAGAGATAACTATAGCAGTACCAGAGTTCATTAATGCAGGCAACTGATAGCAAAGAGATTTACCTCCTCCTGTAGGCATAATCACAAAGGTGTTCTTTTTTTGTAGAATACTTTTTATAACTTCTTCTTGTAAGCCTTTGAATTTAGAAAAACCAAAATATTTTTTTAAAGGTGGGTATATATTCATTATATATTATTGAGCATTCTAAAGCTAGTGTATTTGGGAAACAATACGAATAGAATAGTTGTGGTCTCTTATTTTTATAGTAAATTTGTCATAGAATTTAATTACTTAAATATAAGACTTTTTTTTATTTAGATAAAAATAAAGTTCATTAATTAAAAAGATTTTTTTCAATGACTCAGGAAAAAGAAATGTCATTTTTAAATCACCTTGAAGAACTTCGATGGCACTTAGTCAGAAGTATTGCTTCAATTTTTATTGTTGGAATCGGTCTTTTTTCTGTTCAAGAGTTCGTTTACAATGAATTTCTTCTTGCTCACATCGATCCAAATTTTATAACCTACAGATTATTCTGCGATTTTTTCTCATTTTTTGGAGTAGATAGTAACTTTTGCACTTTAGATTACCCAAACACACTTCAGGTTTTAAAACCAACTCAACAATTAATGAATTCTATTTGGTCCTCATTCATTTTAGGAGCAATTGTTTCATTTCCATATATTTTATGGGAATTTTGGAGATTTATTTCACCAGGTCTTCACAGTAATGAAATTAAAAAATCTAGAGGGTTTATTTTTACTGCATCACTATTATTTTTCATAGGAGTGTTATTTAGCTTTTATGTTATTGCTCCAATTTCTGTAAATTTTCTATATACATATCAAATAAGCGATAAATTAGTCAATCAATTTACAATGGAGTCTCATATTGGTTTAATAACTAATATGTTATTAGGAGTTTCTATAATGTTTGAATTGCCTGTAATAGTATATTTTTTAACCAAAATTGGCCTCATATCTCCTGAATTTTTAAAACGCTATAGAAAACATGCTTTAGTTTTAGTATTAATACTGGCAGCTATTATTACACCTCCAGACGTTGCTAGTCAAATTATTGTTGCTATACCTGTGTTAATCTTATATGAAATTAGTATTAAAGTATCTAAAAGAGTGATCAAAAAACAGCAAAAAAATGCCAACAAATAAAGTTTCGGAATTTAACAATTATCGTTCCCTTATGAATGATAAAATATTAAGTGGTGATAATAAAATTATTAAACGAATTTTCAATTTAGACACCAATGCATTTAAAGAAGGACACTTACCTGTAAAGACTAAGGAATTATTAGGTTTAGTTGCTTCAACAGTTTTACGTTGTGATGATTGTATTGCCTATCATTTAGAGACCTGCTTTAAAGAAGGGGTGTCAAAAGAGGAAATAATGGAAAGTTTATCTATTGCTACTCTTGTAGGAGGTACAATAGTAATACCACATTTAAGAAGAGCTTATGAGTTTTGGGAAGCTTTGGAAAACAATAGTTAAATGATATTTTTATATCTTTCCAATTCTGAACATGTTAAGACTTTTAAAAATTATTACTTTAACAAGTAATAAAAAATTAGTTTAGAACAAATAACCATATATCAAATAATGATTTTAAGAGCAGAAAATATTGCTAAAAGCTACAGTGGTCGCCAAGTTGTTAAGGATATTTCTTTGGAGGTAAAACAAGGGGAAATAGTTGGATTACTAGGCCCTAATGGAGCAGGTAAAACCACCTCTTTTTACATGATTGTTGGAATGATTAAGCCTAACAGTGGTAAAATATTTTTAAATGATGAAGAAATCACTAGCTACCCTATGTACAAGAGGGCTCAGAAAGGAATTGGTTATTTAGCGCAAGAAGCATCTATTTTCAGAAAACTATCTGTAGAAGACAATATAATGTCTGTTCTCCAATTTACAGATTTATCAAAAAAAGAACAAAAGATTAAATTAGAATCATTAATTGAAGAATTTAATATTAACCATGTTCGAAAAAATAGAGGTGATTTGTTATCTGGAGGAGAACGAAGAAGAACTGAAATTGCCCGTTGCTTAGCCTCTGACCCAAAGTTTATATTATTAGACGAACCTTTTGCAGGAGTAGATCCTATTGCTGTTGAAGACATTCAAAGTATTGTTGCACATTTAAAAGATAGAAATATCGGAATACTTATTACAGATCATGATGTTCAGGCAACTTTAGCCATTACAGATAGAACGTATTTAATGTATCAAGGAGGAATTTTAAAAGAAGGAGTTCCTGAAGAACTAGCAAAAGACGAATTAGTTAGAAAAGTCTATTTAGGAAAGGATTTTGAATTAAAAAGAAAAAAAGTTTTTTAAGCCTTTTTCATATTCTTTAGCATTGATAAAATTACATAACTTATAATTATAACTGGCACTGCCAAGTATTCAATAGTTATCAATAAAATTATTGAAAATAAGATTAAAATATATTTAAATAAATTTTCTTTTACACCATAATTTTTAAACTTTAATGAAAACAAGTGAAATTCTGAATTCATTAAAAAACTAAACAAAATTGTAATTCCAATTAAAAAATAATTATTACCAATTAAATCTTTCACGAAGTCAATATCAGAATGCATTTGAACTAATGGTAATGATACGATAAACAAACTCATTGCTGGTGTTGGTAAACCGATAAAAGATTCAGATTGTCTAGTATCTAAATTGAATTTAGCCAATCGATAACAAGCTGATAATGTGATAAGTAGGCCTAGTAAAGGAAACCCCATTGAGAACTTGAATTCTGAATCTATTTCATATGGTATTTGTTGATTATTTCCTAATAAAACAAAGAGTACAATGCCTGGAACTACACCACTGGTTACCATATCCGCTAAAGAATCTAATTGCTTTCCTAATTCACCTGAAACTTTTAAAACCCTAGCAAAAAAGCCATCAAAAAAATCAAGGAAAATACCTAATACAACAAATAATGCAGTCATTTCAAAATGACCACCTACAGCGTAGATAGTTGCTAATGTTCCACAAAAAAGATTACCCAAGGTAACTATATTTGGAATGTGCTTTTTGATACTCATATCTCTTAAATCTTTTGCTAAAATAGTAAAACCTTTTGGGTGATTTTAAATATCATGATTTTTTAAGCATATTTGTCAAATTAATTACTAAAAAAAATCTATGCCTATCATTAAATCTAAGTTTTCCCCTTCATTTCCATTTAAAAACGGTCATTTTAGCACCATGTATAGATCTATTTTTATGAATGAGTCTCATAGCTATAATCGAAGAAGAATTACAACTTGGGATAAAGATTTTATTGATTTGGATTTTTCAAAAGTGAATTCATCGAAACTGGTAGTTCTTATTCATGGTTTAGAAGGAAGCTCAGAATCTAAATATATTTTAGCTGCCGTTTCAGAACTAAATAAAGCTGGCTATGACACAGTTTCGTTTAATCTAAGAGGTTGTAGTGGAGAAGATAACTTATTGCTACCAACCTACCATAGTGGAAAAACAGAAGACTTGGATTTTGTAATTAGCCATTTAATTGAAAATTATTCCTATGATAAAATAATGGTTGTAGGCTATAGTCTCGGAGGGAATATGACCTTAAAATATTTTGGAGAACACGTGAAAACTATCTCAGATAAAGTGTCTTGTGGAGTAGCTATTTCTGTTCCAGTAGATTTAGCAAGTTCAAGTAGAACCATGGGTACCTCCAAAAATAAAATATACATGTATAAATTTTTAAGATCCCTGAGAAAAAAAATCCTTTTAAAGAACCAAAAATATCCAGATTATAAATTAGACATTAAGAAATTACTAAAATCTAAAACATTTAAAGAATTCGATGGTTTATACACAGCACCAGTTTCTGGTTTTTCCGGACCTGAAGATTATTGGGAAAAAGCAAGTTCCAAACCCTATTTGACTTCAATAAAAAAACCAGTGTTATTAATTACTTCTTCAGATGATCCCTTTTTAGCTCAAGAATGTTATCCATTCAAAGAGGCAGAAAAATCAAATTATTTTTATTTGGAAGTAACAAAATATGGTGGGCATGTGGGATTTATCTCTAGTTTGTTTTCTAAAAAAAATAGATGGTTGGAAAACAGAATACTTCAATTCATCAAAGACTATGGTTAATTGATACAATATCTAAAGAAATGTAAAGTTATTTCAATAATATATTAAGATATTTGTTTTAATAATTAAAAAATACATTGAAAAAAATACATTTTTTACTTTTTCTATTATTTCCTCTTATAATTAATGCTCAAGCATTTAGAAACTACTCAAATGAATTTTTAACCATTGGTGTAGACGCAGCAGCTTTAGGAATGAGTAAATCTGTTGTGGCCTCTACAAACGATGTAAATTCTGGATATTGGAACCCAGCAGGTTTGGTAAACATCAAAGATTATCAAGGATCTCTTATGCATTCCTCATATTTTGCAGGTATTGCTAATTATAATTATGCTGCATTTGCTATGCCAATAGACAAACGAAGTGCTTTAGGCGTTTCAATTATCAGATTTGGAGTAGATGATATTTTAAATACTACAGAATTAATAGATAGTCAAGGTAATATTGATTTCAATAGAATTAGTTTATTTTCTGCAGCAGATTATGCCTTAAACATATCTTATGCTAGGAATTTAATTTTTAAAGATGTTTATTTTGGAATGAATGCCAAAATAGTAAGAAGAACTATTGGTGATTTTGCAAACTCATGGGGTGTGGGTCTAGATGCAGGAATACAATATGAGAGAAACAATTGGAAATTTGGTCTAATGGTTAGAGATATTTCCACAACCTTTAATATTTGGACTATTGATACAGATGCATTTGCAACAGTTCAAAATGCAATACCAGGACAAAATCAAGAATTACCTGAAGCAACAGAAATAACTAAACCTAAAGTTCAATTTGGTGTAGCTCGGTCATTTAATCTAGGTCGGTTTTTTCATCTCTTAACTGAAGCTGATTTAAATATGAGGTTTACCAAAACTAATGATCTAATTTCTACAAGCTTAGCTAGTATAGATCCTGCCTTAGGTTTTCAATTAGATTATGATGAATTTGTTTTTTTAAGAGCCGGTATTGGAAATTTTCAAAATACAACTGAGTTTGATGGAAGTAAAAACCTAACACTACAACCCAATTTTGGTGTTGGTTTTTTATACAATGGTATTCAGATTGATTACGCACTAACTAACATTGGTAGTTTAGGAAATGCATTGTTTTCTAATATTTTTTCAGTAAAAATTGATTTTAGTTTTTTTAGACGATAAACCATGAAGAAAACTTATTTTTTTATTTTATTTCTTATGGGATTGCTTCAAAACATTCAATCTCAAGAATTAAAATTATCGAAGCAATCAGAAATTAGTATTATTACTGTTGGACCAGGAGAAGTTCTATATGAAGCTTTTGGCCATAGCGCTATAAGAGTTAAAGACTCTGTTCTTGGAATTGATAATATATTTAATTATGGATTATTTGATTTTAATCAACCAAATTTTAAACTCAATTTTACTAAGGGTAAGTTATTGTATAAACTAGGAAAAAGACCATTTAAAAATTTTGTAGTTAACAATTACTATCAAGAAAGATGGATGAAGGCACAGGTCCTAAATTTATCCCAATTAGAAAAAGAAAAAATGTATGCATTATTAGAAGAGAATGCTTTACCTCAAAATGCAGAATACTTATACGATCCCTACTTTAATAATTGCGCCACTAAATTAAGAGACATTACGAAAGAGATTCTTGGTAATAAGCTTCACTTTCCATCCTCATTTTCAGACCAAAACTATACCTTGAGGCAACTTATGGACAAAGAACTTTCGTGGAATACCTGGGGTAACTTTGGTATAAATTTAGCACTTGGTAACACTTTAGATAAAGCAATTACGTCTGAAGCGTATATGTACTTACCAGATTATGTATATATAGCATTTAAAAATGCTAAAAAATTAAAAAATAGTATTGATACACCTCTGGTGCTAAAAGAACAGGTAATTTTAAATTTTAAAGAGAAAACAATTCAAACCAAATGGTATAACCCCTTTTTTGTTTTTTCAATCCTTCTTTTGCTTTCAATAGTTATAACCTATAGTGATCAAAAAAGAAATAAAAGATCTAAATTTTTTGATTTTTTATTATTTTTTATGACAGGGTTTCTAGGAGTTATTATCTGTTTTTTATGGTTTTTCACCAATCATTCTACAACACCCAATAACTTTAATTTTTTATGGGCGTTTTTTCCTAACCTATTTGTCTCATTTATTCTTCTGAAGAAAAACACACCTAGTTGGGTAATTAAGTATGTCAACTTATATTTAGTATTACTTTTAGTTACTCTTTTTGTTTCCATATCGGGTATACAAAAGTTTTCTTTTGTACTATTTCCAATTATTTCTATGTTATTTATGAGATCTTTTTATCTCCATAAAATATTGAATACAAAAAAATAAAAATATAGAATTGTTTTTATTAGATTTAACAAATAGTGTGTGTTCACATAATATGTGATTATACCTATTATTTATTTATAAAAATCAAAGCCATTAAAATGAAACAGCAACTTATTGAATGTGTTCCAAATATTAGTGAAGGAAGGGATCTAAAAAAAATTAATACTATCGCAAATGTTGTTACTGAAATTGAGGGTGTAAAACTGCTTGATATAGATCCAGGGAAAGCTACAAACAGAACAGTAATCACATTTGTTGGAGAACCCTCACAAGTAATAGAAGCTGCTTTTAAGCTTATTAAAAAAGCTAGTGAACTCATAGACATGAGTAAACAAACTGGTGAACACCCCAGATTTGGTGCCACAGATGTATGTCCATTAGTTCCAATAGCAAATATATCTATGGATGAGACAGCAAATTATGCACATCTACTAGGAAAAAGAGTTGGAGAAGAATTAGGTATTTCTGGATATTATTACGAAAATGCTGCAACCAAAGATAACCGCAGGAATTTAGCCACGGTTAGATCGGGCGAATATGAAGGTCTAGAGAATAAACTCGCTGACATCAACTGGAAACCAGATTTTGGTCCAATAACGTTTACCGAAAAAACAAAACATACAGGCGTAACAGCTATCTCTGCCAGAGATTTTTTAGTAGCCTATAATATAAATTTAAACTCCACCTCTACTAGACGAGCGAATGCCATTGCTTTTGATATTAGAGAAGCTGGAAGAGTAAAACGAGAGGGAAACCCTATTACTGGAAAAAAAGTAATAGATGCAAATGGAGAACCCGAGAGAATTCCTGGGAAATTAAAGGCTGTAAAAGGGATTGGGTGGTATATAGAAGAATACGGTATAGCTCAAATTTCATATAATCTTACCAACATTTCAATAACCTCAATGCATGAGGCTTTTGATGAAACATGTAAAGCTGCAGATAAAAGAGGTATAAGAGTCACAGGTTCTGAGTTGGTAGGATTGGTTCCATTACAAGCCATGCTAGATGCAGCAGACTACTTTTTACTAAAACAGAATCGATCACTTGGAATCAGTGAGGCTGATAAAATTAAAATAGCCATTAAATCTCTTGGGCTAGATGATTTAAAGCCATTTAATCCAGAGGAAAGAATTATTGAATATGTAATGAGTGCTAACCTTGATAAAAAGTTAATAGATTATACTGTAAAGGGGTTTGCAGAAGAAACTGCCTCAGAGTCTATGGCTCCAGGAGGTGGATCTATTGCTGCCTATGTTGGAGCTCTCGGAGTATCATTAGGAACTATGGTTGCAAATTTATCTGCACATAAACCTGGATGGGATGAACAATGGGAATTTTACTCAAAATGGGCAGAAAAAGGACAACGCTATAAAAACGAGTTGCTTTTTTTAGTCGATGAAGATACGAATGCCTTTAATAGAATTATAGATGGTTTTAGAATGCCAAAATCTAGTTCAGAGGAAATTGAATT
>CAJQMN010000155.1 GCA_905479435.1 uncultured Flavobacteriaceae bacterium
TTTAGAAAATTGATCAACCAAATCTGAAATAATACTGCATTTTGCTCCTAAAATTGATATTTCACTAGCTGCAAAATTTCCATTTTTCTTTCTTGTTAGGTTTGTATGTTTTTGATGTTTAACCATTTTTTATATCCGATTTTCCTCCTGTTTTCTCTAACAACTTTACTTCTTTGATAATGATGTCTTGACTTATACTTTTACACATGTCATAAATAGTTAAACAAGCTATGTTTACCCCTGTTAAAGCCTCCATTTCAACACCTGTTTTCCCTTCAATAATTACCTCACACAATACTTCTATATGTTCTGAATTTATGACATGAATATTTATATCAACTCCATTTATTAATAACGGATGACACATAGGAATAATTTCTGATGTCTTTTTTACCCCTTGAATCCCTGCTATGATAGCGGTTTGAAAAACAGGCCCTTTTTTGGTAATTAATTCATCATTCTTAAAATGAGTAATTATTTCTTCTCCCAGAAACATGGTTGCTTTTGCAATGGCTCTTCTTTTGGTAATTTTCTTATCAGAAACATTTACCATTTTTGGGTTATTATTTTCATTTAGATGACTAAAACTGCTCATTATCTATATCTTATTATTGGGTAATTTTCTCCTTTTTTATACTCTTTTTGATCTTTTGGCAATTGAATAAAAGCGTCAGAATTTACTAAACTAGCTAAATCACCAGACCCATTCCCTTTTATAGGTGTTGCTAACAAGTGCCCATATTTGTGAGATAATTTTACTTGTAAAAAGTACGTTAAATTTGGTTTAAATGAAATATTTTCTGTTAGAATTGCGGTTTCATCATTGGTTTTTATCCCTGTAGACTTATAGTACCAGGGGTAAAAATAAGCTAAACAATTTGCGAAAGTTGATATTGGATTCCCCGGGAAAGCAAATAATTTACATCCTTTTTTTTGACCAAACCAAAATGGTTTTCCTGGTCTTTGTGATACCTTATGAAATAATTTGTCTACTCCTAATTCTTGAAAAACTTCAGGGAGAAAGTCAAATTTACCTTTACTTACAGCTCCACTGAATAACAAGACGTCAAAATCTTTTAAATACTCTTTAATTTTTTGTTTTAAAATAGGTTTATCATCTGAGATATGATCTGTTTCTGATGAAATATGTAAACGGTCTAATAATGAAACTAGCGTATATACATTACTCATTCTAATTTGATGATCTAATGGAGCCTCGTTTACGCCAACTAATTCATCACCCGTAGAAATAATCATAACCTTTGGCTGTTTAGCAACCTTTACTTTTGAATTACCAACTGTTGCCAAAACACCAATTTCTGAGGCAGAAATAAGCTTATTTTTATGAATTATAATATCTCCTTCTTTTCTATCTTTTCCTTTTGCATGAATGTTTTGAAAATGTGCAACTTCCTCTAATTGAATTTTTGCTATTCCATTTTCAATTAGCACATCTTCATATCTAATAACTACGTTTGTATTGCCTGGCAATACAGCTCCTGTCATTACCTCAACGCAATTCTTGTGATCACTTAATGAAATTTGAGGGCTTCCTGCTGGCTGAATTCCTTCTATAAAAAAAGCTCTTTCTCCGTTTTGAAAAGAAGTATAATCTAATGCAACACCATCCATTGAAACTCTATTAAATGGCGGAAAATCTCTATCTGCATGGATATCTTCTTTTAAAATACGCCCTACAGATTTCATAAAAGGAATTTTTTCAGACCCAAAATCTAGAGTATTTTTTAAAACAATTTGTAAGGCTTCTTGTACTGATATCATTTACTTCTTATGCTTATTTTTTGAATAACTTTAAATACTGTTGCTAGGGTAAATGAATACATTTAACCCCCTATTGTACTCATACTCTCAGAAACATTCCCTTTTTTACGATTCATTTCAGCTATAAAACCATTTGCTGGTTTTTCCTTTACTAATTTTAAGAATAGTTCCTTTAAATCATTATTACTGGCTCCATTTCTTAAGAAATCTCTGATGTTAAAAACCCCATCATCAAACAAACAGTTTTTGAAAGTTCCTATGGGTGTGATTCTAATCCTATTACAATCATTGCATATGGTTCTTGTAAAAGCAGGAATGATTCCTACGGTTCCTTTGTGCCCGTATACTCTAAAATTCTTTGAGGTTGAAGATTTTTCGGAAACAATAGGCTTCGCATCAAATTTGGTTTTTATCTCTTCTAAAATTCGAGTATAATTCCAATTTTCTTTCATTGCTCTCTGACCTTTCCCATTAAAAGGCATTTCTTCTATAAAACGAACGGCCACGTTATTATTTTTTGTTAAGGCTACAAAATCAACAATTTCGTCTGTATTAAATCCTGGCTGAACAACAACATTTAATTTTAAATTTAGTGTACTTTTTTCTAATGCCTCAAAAGTTTTATACACTTCTGGAAAAACATCTCTTCGTGTAATTTGATGAAATTTCTCCTTTTGTAAACTATCAATACTTAAGTTGATATGTTTAATTTTATCCATCTTTTCTAGAGCAGGAATATGTTTGGCAATCATAGCCCCGTTCGTTGTAATGTTTATCGCCTCTAG
>CAJQMN010000156.1 GCA_905479435.1 uncultured Flavobacteriaceae bacterium
TTTTTCATTGCTTATAAATCCAATATTTATGGAGTTAGTAATTTAATTTTTCTTTGATTGTGTAATAGTTTCCTGCCTCTTTGGTTTTTAAAATGAGTTCTCCAATAAAGCCAGCTAAAAAAAGTTGCGTCCCTAATATCATGCTTACCATTGAGATGTAAAACCAGGGGTTGTCTGTAATCAAAATAGCCTTCATCCCCTGAGAAATTTTATAAAGTTTAGAAACACCTAAATATCCTGCAGAGAAAAACCCAAAGATAAACATTAGTGTTCCCCATAGTCCGAAGAAATGCATCGGTCTTTTACCAAATTTTGATAAAAAAGAAATGGTGATGAGATCTAAAAAACCATTGATAAATCTACTCATGCCAAATTTTGTTTCCCCGTATTTTCTTGCTTGGTGTTGCACAATTTTCTCACCTATATTTAAAAATCCTTTATTTTTTGCTAAAACGGGTATATATCGATGCATTTCACCACGTACCTTAACGGTTTTAACAACAATGTTTTTGTAAGCCTTTAAGCCACAATTAAAATCGTGTAAATCTAAACCTGATGTTTTTCTTGCTGCCCAGTTAAATAACTTAGAAGGAATGTTTTTTGCAATTACATTATCATATCTTTTCTTTTTCCATCCAGATACTAAATCAAAATTTTCATCAATCACAAGTTTGTATAATCCTGGGATTTCATCAGGGCTATCTTGTAAGTCAGCATCCATAGTAATCACTACGTTTCCAACTGCAATTTGAAAGCCAGCATGTAATGCCTGTGATTTTCCAAAGTTTTTTTGAAAACGAATACCCTTTACACTGCTTGATTTTTGTGAAATTTCTTCAATAACGTTCCATGATGAATCCGTGCTGCCATCATCTATGAAAATGACCTCATATAAAAACCGATTGGACTGCATCGTAGATGCAATCCAATCGTATAGTTCTTTTAAAGATTCTTCTTCGTTAAATAAAGGTATGACAACCGATATGTCCATGTATAATTATTTATTATGCAAAGTTAAACTATTCTTTACACTAAAAATAATTTCTAGTATTGGTCTTCTTCTGTTCTTTTCATAATGGCTCCTGCAATGGCAGAAATAATAAAACCAAAGAATGCAGCAGCTACTATACCAATTGCAGAGGTAATCGCTGGACTAGAGAATGTTTCCATCATTGATTTTGCACCCTCTATCTGTTCTGATGTCATATTAGCTTCTTCCCAAGCCATAACTTGTTTTTCCATCAAAAGGTTCATGAACTCAGGTTCAATAAAGTTTATGAAAATCAAATTATAAACGACTCCTATTACAGCACTTATGATAGAAATTCCAACTCCAATCTTCACACATTGACCCCATGTTATGAGGTTACTGTTAACAGCTTTGAAATTTCGAATACCTAAAACTATTATTATAATCATGGCTATAAAACCTAATAAACCAATTCTCCAATCTTGATCTAAATGAATACCTATGGCATAGGCAATTAAGTTGATAAAAATAGTTGTTAGACCTAAGACAAGTCCATAATTTAACATTGTGCTTTTACTCGAAATTTGATTTTCCATAATCTTTTAAATTTTAGTTAAATTTTTTACAAATATATGGCTTTCATCGTAGTAATCTTTGTTCTTGATGAAGTCATAACAATGAATTAGTATTCAAATGGTTATAAAAGTTACATTAAAAAAGGATAAAGTTTCATTTGTTTAAATAAAAATTGGTTGTAAATTTGCGTTCGGCAAGTCCTACACAACTAGCTCCCTCGGAATCTCCCAGGGCGGGAACGCAGCAAGAGTACTTGGTTGTAGCAGTGTGATGTAGGTAGCTTGCCTTTTTTTATGCCTTCATTTTTCAATTACTCTATTTTTTTATTCATAACTCTGTTAATATCTAGCCAATAAAATTTAAGATTTACACCCATACTTTTTAGATATTTGTTTAATATTTAATTTCTATGCCTAAAGTAGTTTTAATCACAGGAGCCTCATCAGGAATTGGAAAAGCTGCAGCTGAGTTTTTATCAGCAAAAGGCTTCAGGGTTTATGGTACCGGAAGAAATCCAAAAAATAATGAAAACAACGGGTATTCTTTACTCCCTTTGGATGTCACAAAACCCGATACGATTTCTACAGCTATAAATTTAATTTTAGAAAAAGAAGGTCGTTTAGATGTCCTTGTAAATAATGCTGGAATGGGAATAACTGGCCCCATAGAAGATACACCCACCAGTGAAATGAGAAAAGTTTTTGAAACTAATTTTTTTGGAGCCATAGACGTGATGAAAGCAGTTCTACCTCAGATGCGTAAACAGCAATCTGGAACCATCATCAACGTCACATCAATTGCTGGATATATGGGTTTACCTTATAGAGGTGTGTATTCTGCAACAAAAGGAGCCCTAGACCTAGTATCTGAATCCATTAGGATGGAAGTGAAAGCGTTTGGAATTCAAATAGCTACGATTGCTCCAGGTGATGTTGCTACCAATATTGCAGCAGGAAGATACCATACACCTGTTTTTGATAACTCTGCCTATAAAGAAAAGTATCAACTGAATTTAGATTTAATGGATTCACATGTAGATAGTGGAATGAATCCAATTAAAATGGCCGAAAAAATATATTATATTATAAACCTAAAGCAACCAAAAGTACACTATAGAGTTGGTGCATTTATGGAAAAATTCTCGATTCTATTGAAGAAAATTTTACCTAGTACACGATACGAAAAACTATTAATGAATCATTATAAATTATAACCTATAACCAAACAAATCATATGAAATTTTTTATAGACACAGCCAATTTAGAACAAATTAAAGAAGCTCAAGCACTAGGCATATTAGACGGGGTAACCACAAACCCTTCTTTGATGGCTAAAGAAGGGATTACAGGCGAAGCAAATATTATTAATCATTATAAAGCAATTTGCGAAGAAGTTGATGGACATGTTTCTGCTGAAGTAATTTCCACT
>CAJQMN010000157.1 GCA_905479435.1 uncultured Flavobacteriaceae bacterium
GTAAGCGGGGGTTAATCCCTTAAATATTTCTTGTCTACGTAGAACGTTCCGAAGGGAAGGATTGACGCTATCAATACAACTCCAAGTTTCTTTATACTCCAATTCAGCTCAGATTTTAATAAAAAGGCGAGTACAATATAGCCCACAAATAATAAACCGTGAGGCATACCTAGTAGCTTAACATACTGTGGATCATTCATCCAATACTTAACAGGAACAGCTACAAAGAGTAATAATAAATAAGAGGTCCCTTCTAAAAAACTAACAACTCTGAAAAAGGTTTTCATGATAATTGATGTCAAAAATTATTCTTGCAAAGATACGTGTTAGATTTGCTATTTTTGTAGAACTATGAGCAATACTTCTATTAAAATTACTTCAGAAAAATTACGTTTAGAGGAATGTTACGAATTTGTAACAGATGATTCTTGTGGTGGAATTGTAGCTTTTGTAGGAACTGTTAGAAATAGCACCCAGAGCAAAGAAGTAACTCAATTGGATTTTTCTACTTATAAACCCATGGCAATTAAAGAAATGCAACAGATTGCTGAGATTGCTATTAAAAAGTTTGCCATTAAGAAAATAGCCATTCATCATGCAGAAGGCATGTTACAAATTGGAGATATCCCAGTAATTATAACCGTGGGGGCTCCTCACAGAAAAGCAGCTTTTGAAGCCTGTGAATTTGCAATTGATACTTTAAAAGAAACGGTTCCTATTTGGAAAAAAGAACATTTTTCTGATGGTGAGGTTTGGGTAAATGCACACCCTTAATTTTATACCATTTTCTTAAATAGAATAGATTGCTTTATCCATAATAATTACTTATTCCTCCGGTTAAACTCAACACCTTTAAGCTTGGATATTTTTCTTTAAGTTGTGCTGTAGCTTTATAACTATTGAGTCCTCTTTGACAAATCATGACATATGTTTTCTCTTTATCAACCTCTAGAGTATGTGCATCAAATTCTTGAATTGGTATGGTTTTATGAACTTTAAAAGGGATTTGTAAATTGGGTAAAACTGCAATTAATTCAAGAGTTGGATCTCCAATTTTATTTTTTAACTCTTTTGGAGAAATTTGCCAATCTGGATTTTGAGTTCCGCAGGCAGCATCAAAATAATTTTGAGTGTTAAATAATGATACAATTTCCTCTTTTAACATATTGGAGGACAGTTTCATCTTTAATTGCGTGTTTTGAAGTACATTATAAATTAACAACTCATTGGTTAACGGCTTTCCAATACCTGTAATAATTTTTAAAACTTCATTCACTTGAGCGGTTGCAATCATACCTACTATTGCATTTAATGTTCCTGCTTCCTCACAGTTAGCAGTAGTTGTATTCATCTCTGGAAATGCATCGCGTAAATTAGCTGAAAAACTACCATCCTTTTGTTTTAAATTAAAGGTACTTACATAGCCATCAAACTTATATAAAGAACCATATACTAGAGGCTTTTCATGAATGACACAAGCGTCATTTAATAAATATTTTGTTGGTAAACTGTCGGTTCCGTCTACAATAACATCAAATTCAGAAATTAATTCAATTGCATTTTTTTTTGTAACAGCTTCCTCAGAAAAACTTACTTCTGTAAATGGAGCTCTTTGTGTTATAAAATTTGCTAAACGTTCAGATTTTGAAAAACCAACATCCTGTAAAGAATAAAAAACTTGTCGGTGTAAATTGGTAATATCTACCCTGTCAAAATCTATTAAATGAAGTTTTCCAATGCCGCTTGATGCTAAGTAGACAGCAATTGGACTCCCTAAACCTCCACATCCAACTACCAAGATTTTAGCTTCTTGTAGTTTTTGCTGACCTACTTTACCAATTTCTGATAAAGTAGTCTGACGTTTAAATAAATCTGATTTAGAAATTTGAGACATCCTTTAATTTAATTCTTTTTTAGCCTCAGTATATTCCTCTGGTGTATTTATATTTCGTATTAAATTATCATTTACTTCTACAATTTCTACCTCAGAATTAATCAACATTTTTCGAGGGCAAGAATAGCCTTGTGCTAAATATTGTAGTAAAACCGGGTATGATTTTGGTTCATAAATAGTAATTAATGGTTCTGGGAATTGTTTTCCTTTTCCTTTAATAGCAGTGGCTACTTTAGCCGGATTTCTTTTTTCTAATAATAACTTCACTAAGTTTTCATCCACAAATGGCAAGTCGGTTGCTAACACCATCCAGGCTGAGTTGGGATCTTTTTGAAAGGCAGAACAGATTCCTCCAAATGGGCCTAAGTTCAGAAATACATCATGTATTTCATTATCTTTATTGTTGTTTGTTTGAACAGAATAATACGTTTTAATTCCCTCCTCTTCTAGTAAATTCTTAACAAACTCTTTTTGAGGTTTTCCATGATAATTCAATTCCGATTTATCTGTACCCATTCGAGTACTTTTCCCTCCTGTTAAAACTAATCCTCTAATAGTTGGAATAGTTTCTATAATGAGTTGAGAAGTATGGTTGCTTATTTTTTCAATTTCATTGATGCTATAGTTTGGAATTTCTTTCCAGTTAGGAAACTTGTCTTTTAAAGATTGAAAGGGTTCAATCTCTTGGGTAAGTTTTACAAAAAACTGAATCTCAGAAATTTGATCAATTCGCTTATTTATGGAAGCTTCTTTTTCTGGATCAAGCAATACAATTTGTTTTTCTCCCGGGTAATGATTGCCGTTGATAAAGACAAAATTAAACTGAGTAAACTGAATTCTTTGTAGATATTTGTTTACGGGACTAGATGTTGTAATACTTAGATTACCATCATGATGGAAAGTAAAATCTGTCAATATATTTTTCTCTACGTCTTTTGCATGTGAT
>CAJQMN010000158.1 GCA_905479435.1 uncultured Flavobacteriaceae bacterium
TGTTCTCATGGTCACACTGTTTTTCATCAACCTAATCAGGGATACACTTTACAAGTTGGAGATGGAAATGAAATTCTCAAAATAACAAATTGCACTGTAGTTTCTGATTTTAGAACTCAAGATGTTCAACTAGGTGGCCAAGGTGCGCCTCTAGTTCCTATTGGAGATAGGTTTCTTTTTTCAGAATTTGAGGCTTGTGTGAATCTGGGAGGTTTTGCAAATATATCATACGAACAAAAAAATCAACGGATAGCTTTTGACATTTGTCCTGTAAATATTGTAATGAATTACTACAGCAAAATACTGGGATTCGAATATGACGATAAAGGAAATTTTGCTCGTACAGGAACTCTCCATAAACAGCTTTTTGAAGAATTAAATACTCTTCATTTTTATGCAATACCTCCTCCAAAATCTTTAGGTATAGAATGGGTTCAAAACCATGTATTTCCATTGGTAGAAAAGCACCAAATAAGTCCTGTAGATGTTTTAAGAACTTTTACAGAACATGCAGCACAGCAAATTTCAGAAAGTATTGCACCTTTTAAACATATACTGTTTACTGGTGGTGGTGTCTACAATAATTTTTTACTCAAAAGGATTGAAAACATCAGTAGAAAAAATATTACGTTACCCATAAATGACATTATTAATTATAAAGAAGCCCTCATTTTTGCATTTCTTGGTTTTCTTAAATTAGAAGATCAGATAAATTGTTTGTCTAGTGTTACAGGAGCTCAAAAAAATCATTCATCTGGTAAAATATTTAAGCTAAATAATTCCAATTAGCGATTTATTTTTCCTTAATTTGGTGGTCTTATTATCACTTCAAATAAATTCAAAATTAAACTACTATTAATGAAGGACTTACTTAAGAAGTATGAGGATAAACAACCTGAAATAGTTTTCAATTGGAAAGATCCCGAAACTGAAGCCGAAGGTTGGGCAGTGATTAATTCTCTTAGAGGTGGAGCAGCAGGTGGAGGAACTCGAATGAGAAAAGGTTTAGACATGAATGAAGTACTTTCATTAGCAAAAACAATGGAGGTTAAATTTACTGTATCTGGTCCATCAATTGGTGGTGCAAAATCTGGAATTAATTTTGACCCTAATGATCCAAGAAAGAAAGGTGTTTTAGAACGCTGGTATAAGGCCGTAACGCCTTTATTAAAACATTACTATGGTACAGGAGGAGATTTAAACGTAGATGCAGATAAAGATGTCATTCCAATTACTGAAGATTGTGGTGTCTGGCACCCTCAAGAAGGTATTTTTAATGGACATTTTAAACCCACAGAAGCAGATAAAATTAATAGAATTGGTCAACTCAGACTTGGGGTTATTAAGATCATAGAAAACAAGAAGTTTTCACCAGATTTATCAAGGAAATACACCATTGCAGATATGTTAACTGGCTATGGGGTAGCAGAAGCGGTTAAGCATTATTATAGCATATATGGAGGCAGTATAAAAGATAAAAAGGCAGTTGTTCAAGGCTTTGGAAATGTAGGTTCAGCAGCAGCGTTTTATTTAACCCAATTGGGGGCTAAAGTTGTTGGAATTATAGACAGAGATGGAGGTTTAATTAATGAAGAAGGTTTTTCAATGAATGAAATGACAGCCTTATTTCTCTCCAAAGACGGCAACAAATTGGTTGCTGAAAATATGATTCCTTTTCATGAGATCAATCAAAGTATTTGGTCACTATCTGCAGAGATATTTATTCCTGCAGCGGCCTCTAGATTGGTTTCTAGAGATCAAATTACTCAAATGATTTCATCAGGATTGGAAGTAATTTCACCCGGAGCTAATGTTCCTTTTGCAGATAAAGAAATTTTCTTTGGGCCTATTATGGAATTTACAGATTCACAGGTAAGCTTATTACCTGACTTCATTTCAAACTGTGGAATAGCAAGAGTTTTTGCCTATTTGATGGAGTCTAGAGTGAAATTACCCATGCAAGATGAAGCAATTTTTAAAGATACATCAGAAACCATTCGAAAAGCATTATTGAATACTTTTGAGAAAAATAGCAGTAAAAAAGAAATTTGTAAGACGGCATTTGAAATTGCTTTGAAACAATTAATTTAATTAAATAATATGGAGTTATTAGTAATCATCATATTTGTTGTAGGATATTTAGGAATTACATTAGAACACAATATAAAGCTAGACAAGCTGATACCAGCTTTAGCTATGATGGCTATTTGTTGGGCGATTGTTGCTTTAGGTATTGATTCTTTTTCAAATTGGTTTGATTCTGCTAACCATGTTTTAATTGACGGTTTTTCTCAATTGTCTCACCAAGATAAGATGCATCTTGCAGAGGAGACATTATTACACCACCTAGGAAAAACAGCTGAAATATTAGTCTTTCTTCTAGGTGCAATGACTATTGTTGAAATTATTGATTACTTCAACGGATTTTCGACAATTAAAGGCTATGTAAAAACAAATAGTAAGAAAAGAATATTGTGGATTTTTTCTATTCTAGCATTTATTTTATCAGCAATTATAGACAACTTAACAGCTACAATAGTTTTAATTTCTATACTGCAAAAAATTGTAAAGAAAAGAGATGAAAGAATATGGTTTGCGGGTTTAATTATTATTGCTGCAAATGCAGGTGGTGCTTTTTCTCCCATAGGAGATGTCACCACTACTATGCTGTGGATTGGTAATAAAGTGACCACAGGTAAATTATTTCTATATTTATTCATACCATCATTGTTATGCATGGTAGTTCCTTCTTTTATAGCGTCATTTTTAAAACCTTTTCAAGGAACTATTGATGTCCAGGATGATGATACAATAGATAAAAAAGAGAAGCATAGTGCTACTATGTTATTTTTAGGACTAGGAGCTATTGTTTTTGTCCCTATCTTTAAAACAGCTACGCACTTACCTCCATACGTAGGTATGATGCTTTCTCTAGCGGTTGTAGCTACTTTTGCTGAGATTTTTAGTAGAAGGAAATTTTCACTAATAGATTTTAATGCTACGAATTCATCTATAGCACCAACATATCATAGCCCAGTTCACAGTTCTTTGTCTAAAATAGAGATGCCAAGTATTTTGTTTTTTCTAGGGATTTTAATGGCTGTTGCTGCTTTAGAGTCTTTAGGTATTTTATTTGGTTTTGCAGATACTTTAAAAGAAACTATTCCACTTTTAGGAACAGAGCTTGATGGGACTAAGGTCTCAGATACTTTAGTTATGTTTTTAGGTTTAGGCTCTGCGATTATTGATAATGTTCCATTGGTAGCAGCCAGTTTAGGCATGTTTGCTGAATCCTTAGATAATCCATTGTGGCATTTTATTGCTTTTTCTGCAGGAACAGGAGGAAGTATGTTAATTATTGGTTCTGCAGCCGGAGTCGTAGCGATGGGAATGGAAAAAATTGATTTCTTTTGGTATTTGAAAAAAATATCTTGGTTAGCATTGATAGGTTTTTTAGTTGGTTCTTTTTCATTTATAGTCATACGTTCAATTATATAGCATTCTAATCTTATGTTTTTTCATTTTTTTAAAACAATTTATACCCAACAAGGTCGTTAGTATTACTAGAACTTTAAATCTATAATTAATGTTATCATATTTACAAGAGAACCCTGAAATTTTAGATGTTGTTTCAGAAGAGAAAACATTATCCATCTATAAACTAATTATTGATGGTGGTCTTGGAGGTCAAATTATTATTAGTATCCTTTTTGTCTTGTTAGCAGTTTCA